>NZ_JAWZSQ010000013.1:0-137987 GCF_034096925.1 Patulibacter defluvii | reverse complement strand
CCCGCTGCCGCGCGGCCCCGCCGCCGGCCTCCAGCAGCCCGGCGACCGCGGCCAGCGCGTCGCCGTCGCCGAGCGCCGCGGCGGTCGGCGCCAGCCGCTCGACCAGCTGCGCGAGCCGCGTGCGGGCGGTCGCGCGGCGGCCGTCGATCGGGTCGGCGAGGACCGCGTCGAGGCCGTCGCGGGCGGCCAGCCAGCGGTTCTCCTCGATCCGCCAGGTCGGGGCCACCGGCAGCCGCTCGCCGCCGTCGTGGCGGTCGGCCAGGTCGTGGACGAGCGCCCGCACCAGGGCCGCGATCGCGCGGGTCTCGGCGACGGTCGCCTGGGCGTCGCAGACCCGCACCTCGACGGTCCCGTGGAGCGGGTGCAGGCGCAGCTCCCACCACCAGCGGCGCGGGGTCGGCAGCCGGCCGGCGGCGGCGCCCCAGTCGAGCTGGTCGGCGTAGTCGCGCAGCGACCCGAGCGCCGGCGGCACGCCCTGCCGCGGCAGCAGGTCGCAGAGCCCCGGCCGGACCGACGCGCGGCCGCTGTCGCGACCGTCGTGGAAGGGGGCGTTGGCGGCCAGTGCGGCCAGCTCGGGCAGGTGCGAGCGGAGCGCGTCGTGGACGGCGACCGCCCGCGCGCCGCCGGTCACCGCGACGTGGACGTGGAGCCCGAAGACCAGCTGGCGGCGGGCCGCCGGCCGGTACTCGCGCTCCAGCTCGGCGTAGCGCTCACCGGGTGCTATCGCGCCCTCCGCCGCCGCGAACGGGTGGGCGCCGGCGCCGGCCAGGATCGCGCGACCGGCGGCCCGCGCGGCCAGCGCCCGCCGCGCCTCCAGCAGCTGCGCGGCGGCCGCGTCGACCGTCGCCGCCGGCGGCAGCACGATCTCCGCCTGGGCGGCGGGCAGCTCGCGCCGGAAGCGGTCGTCGAGGTCGGGCCCGCCGACCACCTCGTCGGCGCAGGGGCAGAGGTCGAGGGTCGCCGGATCGAGCAGCTGCAGCTCCTCCTCGAGCCCGACCAGCGGCGGTCCGGCGCGGGCGAAGGCGGCGGTCAGGGCGGCCAGGGTCGACCCGGGCGGCGGTGGTGAGGAAGGTGTGGCGGACGCCATCTCCGGGTACGTACCCGAAGATGCGCCTGCTCACGCTTCCCGGGGTCTTCCGCCCCCGCCCCGACTCCTGGCTGCTCGCCGACCTGGTGCGCGACCAGGCCCCCGCCGGCGGGCGGGTGCTCGACCTCTGCACCGGCAGCGGCGTGCTCGCCCTCAGCGCCGCCCGCGGCGGCGCCGCCGCGGTCACCGCCGTCGACTGCTCGCGGCGGGCGGTCTGGACCGCGCGCGTCAACGGGCTGCTGCGCGGGACGCCGGTCGAGGTCCGCCGCGGCGACCTCTTCGGCCCGGTCGCCGGCCGCCGCTTCGACCTGATCGTGACCAACCCGCCCTACCTGCCCAGCGTCGACGACGAGCTGCCGCGCCACGGGCCGGCGCGGGCCTGGGAGGGGGGACCGGACGGGCGCGTGCTCGTCGACCGGATCTGCGCCGACGTCGCCCGCCACCTGCGGCCCGGCGGACGGCTGCTGATGATCCACTCCGACGTCTGCGGGATCGAGGCCAGCTGCCGGGCGCTCGCCGCCGCCGGGCTCGAGGTCGACGTGCCGCTGCGGCAGGCCGGCCGCTTCGGGCCGCTGATGCGGGGGCGGATCGGCGCCCTCCGCCGCCGCGGCGCGCTCGCCGGCGAGGGCGACGACGAGCTGGTCGCCGTGATCCGCGCCCGCCGGCCGCCGACCCCGGCCTGACCCGCAATCCGAGGAGCCTCGATGCCGAACCCCGCCACCGACGACCGCCGCAGCACCCGCCTGCCGAGCCCGACCCGCGCCGACCAGCAACGGGTGCCGCTGGCCGACGCGATCGCCGCCTTCCACCGCCGCGGCCTGCTGTCGTTCAGCATCCCGGCCCACGCGACGGCGACCGAGCCGCTGCCCGAGGTCGCCCGCTGGGCGGGGACCGACGCGGTTCGCAGCGACGCGCCGCTGAGCCACGGCCTCGACACCCGCGATCGCGCCTGGCAGGTCCAGGCGACGGCCCAGGCGCTCTTCGCCGAGGCGGTCGGCGCCCAGCACACGCTCTTCTCGACCGCCGGCTCGTCGATGAGCGTGCGGGTGGCCCTGCTGGCCGTGGCCGCGCCCGATCACGAGGTGGTGATGGCCCGCAACGGCCACAAGTCGGCGTTCGCCGGGCTGGTCCTCTCCGGCGCCCGGCCGGTCTGGGTCGATCCCGACTACGACGAGGAGCTGGAGGTCGCGCTCGGCCCCTGCCCGCGCGACATCGCCGCAGCGCTCGACCGCCACCCGGACGCGGTCGCGGCGATGATCTTCACCCCCTCGTACTACGGGACCGCGGCCGACGTCTCGGCGATCGCCCGCGCCTGCCACGCCCGCGACCGGATCCTGATCACCGACGACGCGTGGGGGCTCGACTACGCGCTCAGCGGCCACCCGGAGCTGCCGCGCGGCGCGCTCGCCCAGGGCAGCGACCTGGCGATCGGCTCGGTCCACAAGACCCTGACCGGGCTGGCCCAGACGTCGGTGCTGTCGATCGGCTCGGACCGGATCGACCACGAGCGGCTGCAGCTCTGCTTCGAGCTGGAGGAGACGACCAGCGTCTCGGCGCTGCTGCTCTCGTCGATCGACGGCGCCCGGCGCCAGTTCGTGCGGGAGGGCCGGGAGCTGCTCGACCGGGCGGTCCGCAGCGCCCAGCTGCTGCGCGAGCGGCTGGCGGCCGAGGTCCCCGAGCTGCCGGTGGTGCCGGTCGAGCACCTGATCGGCCGGCCAGGCGTGGTCGACGTCGATCCGACCCACGTGATGATCGAGACCGGCGCCGTCGGCCTGACCGGGTTCGACGCCGACGACTGGCTGCGCGACGAACGGGCGATCGACGTCGAGCTGGCCGACCACCGGCGGATCATGCCGCTGATCACCTACGCCCACGGCGAGGAGCAGGTCGACCGGCTGGTGCGGGCGCTGCGCGACCTGGTCGACGAGCACGGCCACGGCGGCGGCACCGGCGTCGGCCCGCTGCCGACCCGTCGCGAGCTGCGGACCGAGCAGGCCCTGCGCCCCCGCGACGCCTTCTTCGCCGCCGCCACCACCGTGCCGGCGCGGCGGGCGGTCGGCCGGATCAGCGCCGAGTTGGTGACGCCCTATCCGCCGGGAATCCCGGTGCTGGCCCCGGGCGAGGTCGTGACCCGGCCGATCGTCGACTACCTGCAGGAGATCGTCGGCGCCGGCGGCTTCGTCGAGGGCGCGGTCGACCAGTCGCTGGCGCGGCTGCGGGTGGTCGACCGCTGGCCCGCCGCGCGTTTGCCGGCGCGGGCCGCCGGGTAGCCGCCGGCCATGCGGATCGCGATCACCGGCGGCACCGGCAACGTCGGCTCGGCCCTGCTCCGGGCCCTGATCCCGGAGGACGAGATCGACGAGATCGTCGTGCTCGCCCGGCGGGTGCCGACGATCGAGCTGGCGAAGGTCCGCTGGGTCGCCGCCGACGTCCGCGACAGCGACCTCCGCACGCTCCTGACCGGGGTCGAGCGGGTGGTCCACCTGGCCTGGCAGATCCAGCCCGCCCGCGACCGCGACGCGACCCACGCCGTCAACGTCGAGGGCACCCGGCGGGTGCTCGACGCGGCCGCCCACGCCGGCGTCCGGACCGTGGTCCACGCCTCCTCGGTCGGGGCCTACGCGCCCGGCCCGCCGCCGCCCGAGACGGTCGACGAGTCATGGCCGACGACCGGCGTCTCGACCTCGTTCTACGCCCGCGACAAGGCTGCCGCCGAGGCGCTGCTGCGGAGCTTCGCCGACGAGCACCCGCAGGTCCGCACGGCCTGCCTGCGGCCGGCGCCGATCGTCCAGCGGGCCGCCGCCGAGGAGCTGCGCCGCTACTTCTTCGGTCCGTTCTTCCCCAACCGGCTGGTCGGCGCCCGCCGGACGCCGATCGCCCCGGTCCCGCGCGGGCTCTGGTTCCAGGTGGTCCACGCCGACGACGTCGCCGACGCCTACCGGCGGGTGCTGCTCGACGACGAGGCCCACGGCCCCTACAACGTCGCCGCCGACCCGCCGATCGGTCCCCGGCGGCTGGCCCGCCACCTCGGCGGGCTGCCGCTGCCGCTGCCGGCGCGGGTCGTCCGCGCCGCCGCCGCGGTCAGCTGGCGGGCCCGGCTGCAGCCCTCCCCGCCGGGCTGGGTCGACCTGGCCTACCAGTCGCCGCTGATGGACACCGCCCGGCTCTGGCGGCTCGGCTGGTCGCCGCGCCACAGCGGTCCCGAGGCGCTCGACATCGCCCTCGCCGGCTTCCACGACGGCAGCGGCGGCGAGACCCCGCCGCTCGACGCCGACGCCGGTGGGCCGCTGCGCCTGGGCGAGCTGCGGACCGGGGTCGGGGCCGACGACGGCATCGGCTGAGCCGGCCCCGCGCATGCCATGGGCGCGCTGCGGGTAGACGGCGATCCAGGCCACCCGGGCGGTTCGCCCGTCCGGGTGGCGCCCCCTCGCGACCGGGAGATCCCCCGATGAAGGCCCTCACCTGGCACGGCAAGCGCGACGTCCGGATCGACACCGTTCCCGACCCGGGCATCGAGCAGCCGACCGACGCGGTGATCCGCGTCACCTCGTCCGGCATCTGCGGATCGGACCTGCACCTCTACGAGGTGATGGGGCCGTTCCTCAGCGAGGGCGACGTGCTCGGCCACGAGCCGATGGGGATCGTCGAGGAGGTCGGCAGCGACGTCCACCAGATCGCCGCCGGCGACCGGGTCGTGATCCCCTTCAACATCAGCTGCGGCCACTGCTGGATGTGCGACCACGGGCTCCAGTCGCAGTGCGAGACGACCCAGGTCCACGAGCAGGGGATGGGGGCCTCGCTGTTCGGCTACACCAAGCTCTACGGGCAGGTGCCCGGCGGCCAGGCCGAGTTCCTGCGGGTGCCGCAGGCCCACTACGGCCCGATCAAGGTCCCCGAGGGTCCGCCCGACGAGCGCTTCGTCTACCTGTCCGACGTGCTGCCGACGGCCTGGCAGGCGGTCGAGTACGCGGCGATCCCCGAGGGCGGCAGCGTGGCCGTCTTCGGGCTCGGGCCGATCGGCCAGATGGCGGCCCGGATCGCGCGCCACCGCGGCGCCGAGCGGGTCTTCGGGCTCGACCTGGTGCCGGAGCGGCTGGCGCTCGCCGCCCGCCACGGGATCGAGCCGATCGACGTCCGCGAGGTCGACGACCTGGCCGGCGAGTTGCGCGAGCGGACCGACGGCCGCGGTCCCGACAGCGTGATCGACGCGGTCGGGATGGAGGCCCACGGCGCCCCGCTCGGCAAGCTCGCCCACCAGCTGACCGGGCTGCTGCCCGACCCGCTCGCCGCGAAGGTGATGGAGAAGGCCGGCGTCGACCGCCTCAGCGTGCTGCACGCCGCCGGCGACGTCGTCCGCCGCGGCGGCACGATCTCGCTCAGCGGGGTCTACGGTGGCGCCGCCGACCCGCTGCCGATGCTGCAGCTGTTCGACAAGCAGGTGACGATCCGGATGGGCCAGGCGAACGTCAAGCGCTGGATCGACGACCTGCTGCCGCTGGTCGAGGGCGACGACGACCCGCTCGGGGTCGAGGACCTGGCCACCCACAAGCTGCCGCTGAGCGCGGGCCCCGACGCGTACCGGACCTTCCAGCGCAAGCAGGACGGGATGATCAAGACGCTGCTCCAGCCCTGAGGCCGCCATGCACGGACGGCCCGACGACGACCGCGAGCGGACGGCGCTGCTGGTCGTCGACATGATCAAGACCTACGACCACGACGACGGCGACGCGCTCCGCCACGCCGTCCGGCGGGCGCTGCCGGCGATCGGCGAGCTGCTCGACCTGGTCTGGGCCGCGCGCTCGACGGTGATCTACGTCAACGACGCCGCCGGCGACCCGGCCGCCGACCGCCACGCGCTGCTGGCTCGCGCGCTGGCCGGCCGCGACGCGGCGCTGGTCGAGCCGATCCGGCCGCCCGACGCGGTCCCGTTCGTCTTCAAGACCCGCCACTCGGCGTTCTTCCACACCACCCTCGAGCCGCTGCTGGCCGAGCGCGGGATCGGGCGCCTGATCGTCTGCGGCCAGGTCACCGAGCAGTGCATCCTCTACAGCGCGATCGACGCCTACGAGCGCGGCTACTCGCTGAGCGTGCCCGAGGACGCGGTCGCCGGGATCGACGACGGGCTGGCCGCCGCGGCGCTGCGGATGATGGCCGAGAACCTCGGCGCCGAGGTCGCCCCGGCGGCGGCCCTGCGGGTCGCGACCGAGTCGCCCGGCGCGGCCCGCCGATGAGTCCGGGGGCCGGCGACGGTCTTCCCTGGCGATGCATCACGAGCCGACGCCGGGCGGGCGGATCCGCCCAGCCGCCGCGCGACCCGCGGCGAAGGGGTACAAGCAGGGGCCGGACTCCGCGATGGCCGGCGACCTCGACAGCTACGAGCGCAAGCGCGACTTCGACGCCACGCCGGAGCCGCGCGGCCACGGCCGCAAGCGCTGGACCCCGGAGGGGGGCGGCGGGCGCTTCGTCGTCCACGAGCACCACGCCCGCCGGCTGCACTGGGACCTGCGGCTGGAGCGCGACGGGGTGCTGGCGTCGTGGGCGATCCCCAACGGGATCCCCCAGGACCCGGACCAGAACCGCAAGGCGGTCCACGTCGAGGACCACCCGCTGGAGTACCTGGAGTTCGCGGGCACGATCCCCGACGGCAACTACGGCGCCGGCGAGATCTCGATCTGGGACGCCGGCACCTACGAGCTGGAGAAGTGGCGCGACGACGAGGTGATGGTCGTCCTCCACGGCCAGCGGCTGCGGGGGCGCTACGTGCTGTTCCAGGCCGGCAAGGCCGCCAAGGACTGGCTGATCCACCGGATGGACCCGCCGCTCGACCCCGACGCGGTCGAGCCGCCCGAGCACGTCGCGCCGATGCTGGCCGTCACCGGGACGATGCCGCGCGACCCCGAGCGGTGGGCGTTCGAGGTCAAGTGGGACGGCCTGCGCGCGATCGCCCGCTCGCTGCCCGGACGGCTGCGGCTGGCCACCCGCGGCGACCGCGACATCACCTCCGCCTACCCCGAGCTGCGGGGCCTGAACGCGGCGCTCAGCTCGCACGACGCGATCCTCGACGGCGAGATCGTGGCCTTCGACGACGCCGGCCGCCCCAGCTTCCAGGCCCTCCAGCCGCGGATGGGGCTGCACGGCCAGAAGGTCGACCGGCGGACGATCGAGCGGCGCGCCGGCGGGGCCTCGGTCAGCTACCTGATCTTCGACCTGCTGTGGCTCGACGGCCACCCGCTGACCGACCGTCCCTACGCCGAGCGGCGGGCCGCGCTCGAGGCCCTCGACCTCGACGGCGACCACTGGCAGGTGCCGCCGTCGCACCCCGGCGAGGGCCCGGCGCTGCTGGCCGCGACCGCCGCCCAGGGGCTCGAGGGGGTGGTGGCCAAGCGGCTCGACGCGCCCTACCGCTCGGGCCGCAGCGACCGCTGGCGCAAGATCAAGAACCAGCAGCGGCAGGAGTTCGTGGTCGGCGGCTACACCCCCGGCACCGGCAACCGCGGGCTGACCTTCGGTGCGCTCCAGCTCGGCGTCCACGACGAGGACGGCGTGCTGCGCTACGCCGGCGCGGTGGGAACCGGCTTTCGCGAGCAGGATCTCACCGCCCTGATCGCGAACCTGCGGGAGATGGAGACGGCCACCTCTCCCTTCGGCGGGCGCGGACGGACCCCACCCCGGGGGACGCGCTTCGTGCGGCCCGAGCTGGTCGCCGAGGTCCGCTTCGCCGACTGGACGAGCGACGGCAGCATCCGCCACTCGTCGTTCCTGGGCCTGCGCCCCGACAAGGACCCGGCCGAGGTCGTCCGCGAGCTGCCGCTGGCGGACCCGCCGAACGAGGAGGAGGATCGACCCGTGCCCCCGCGCCGCCCCGCCGCATCCGCGCCGTCGCCGCTCGACCTGCCCGCCGAGGGCGGGACGACGATCACGGTCGAGGACCGCGAGCTGAAGCTGACCAACCTGCAGAAGGTGCTCTACCCGCAGACGGGCACCACCAAGGGGCAGGTGATCGACTACTACGCGCGGATCGCGCCGGTCCTGCTGCCGCACCTGCACGACCACCCGGTGACCCTGAAGCGCTACCCCGACGGCGTCGACGGCAAGGCGTTCTTCTCCAAGGACGCCGTCTCGCACCGACCCGACTGGGTGGCGACGACGCCGGTGCCGACCTCGCGCAAGCCGGAGCCGAACCAGTTCGTGCTGGTCCAGGATCTGCCGACGCTGGTCTGGACCGCGAACCTGGCCGCGCTCGAGCTGCACCCGTCGCTGTCGGTCGCCGCCCCGGACGAGCCGGGCGGGGTCAGCGGGCCCCGCTCGCTGGTCTTCGACCTCGACCCCGGCGCCCCGGCGACGATCGTCGAGTGCTGCCGGGTGGCGCTGGAGATCCGCGACCTCTTCGCCCAACTCGGGCTGGAGAGCTTCGCCAAGACCTCGGGCTCGAAGGGGATGCAGCTCTACGTCCCGCTCAACTCGGGCGCGACCTACGAGGAGACGAAGCCGCTGGCCCACGCCGTCGCGCGGCTGCTGGAGCAGCGGATGCCCGACCAGGTGCTGTCGAACATGAAGCGCGACCTGCGCCCGGGCAAGGTCTTCATCGACTGGAGCCAGAACAGCGAGACGAAGACCACCGTCTCCGTCTACGCGCTGCGGGCCCGCGACCGGCCGACCGTCTCGACCCCGGTCAGCTGGGACGAGGTCGCCGACGGCGCCGACGCCGACGCCGACGACGGGCCGCTCGTCTTCACCGCCGACGACGTGCTGGCGCGGGTCGCCGAGCGCGGGGACCTGTTCGCACCGCTGCTCACGCTGGAGCAGGAGCTGCCGGTGCTCGAGGGAGGGAACTGATGGCCGCCGCACGATCGATCTGGAACGGGACGCTGACCTTCGGGTCGGTGGCGATCCCGATCAAGCTCTTCAGCGCCACCGAGGCCCGCGGGCTGTCGTTCCGCGAGGTCCGCGAGAGCGACGGCGCCCGCATCCAGCACCGCCGGATCGGGGCCGAGAGCGGCGACGAGGTGCCGTTCAAGGAGATCGAGAAGGCCTACGACACCGGCCGCGGCGAGGTGATCCTGACCAAGGAGGAGATCGCCGCCGCCGACGGCCCGCGCCCGAAGCTGATCGAGATCGAGCACTTCGTGCGCGCCGAGGAGATCGACCCGGTCTTCTACGACAAGCCCTACCACCTGGGCGCCCGCGACGGCGGCGACCACGGCTACCGGGTGCTGCTGGCCGCGCTGGAGCGCAGCGAGCGGGTCGGGATCGGCCGCTTCGTGCTCCGCCAGCGCGAGCAGCTGGTGGCGCTGCGGCCGCTGCAGGGCGCGCTCGGACTGCAGACGATGCGGTTCGCCGACGAGCTGGTCGATACCGACGACCTGGAGCTGCCGTCGCTGCGCAAGAAGCCCGGCGACCGCGAGGTCCGGATGGCCACCAAGCTGGTCGCGATGCTGGCCGACGAGTGGGATCCGGCCGAGCACCGCGACACCTACCGCGAGGCGATCCTCGAGATGATCGAGCGCAAGCGGCAGGGCAAGAAGCCGAAGGCGGCCCCGCAGGCCGAGGAGGCCGGCGACGACCTGCTGGCCGCGCTCGAGGCCAGCCTCGACGCCGGCGGCGCCGGCCAGCGGCGGGCCGCGAAGACCGCCTCGGCCGACCGCAAGGCGTCGACCGCCCGCAAGCGGGCGGCGACCGAGAAGGCCAGCGGCCGCAAGAGCCCCGCGAGGAAGGCGAAGTCCTGATGCCCCGCCCGATGTGGACCGGCTCGCTGAGCTTCGGCCTGGTCAACGTTCCCGTCCAGCTGGTCAGCGCGACCCGCGACCGCGACGTCCGCTTCCACCAGGTGCGGGCCGGCAACGGCGAGCGGATCGAGATGCGGCGGGTGGTCGCCGACAGCGACGACGAGGTCGCCTGGGACGAGATGGCTCGCGGCTGGGAGACCGAGGACGGCGAGATCGTCGTCCTGACGGAGGAGGACTTCGCCGCCGCCGCGCCGGAGAAGACCCGCACGATCGACATCGACCTCTTCGTCGACCTCGACGAGATCGACCCGATCTTCTTCAACCACCCGTACTGGCTGCTGCCGGTCGGGGAGGGGGAGGGGCCGGCGCGCGCGTACCGGCTGCTGCGCGACGTGATGGCGAAGGCCGACCAGGTGGCGATCGGCCGGATCGTGATGCGGGCCAAGGAGCAGCTGGTCGCCGTCCGCGAGCAGCACGGCCTGCTGTCGCTGACCACGATGCGCTTCGCCGACGAGATCCGCGACCCCCAGGGCACCGGCGCGATCCCCGACGGCGAGGCCTCGGCGCCGACCGAGGAGGAGGTCGACGACGCGGTCGCGCTGATCGAGGAGATGACCGCCGAGTGGGATCCCGACCAGTACGAGGACCGCCACCGCGCGCGGCTGCTGGCGCTGGTCGACGAGAAGCGCAAGAGCGGCCAGGTCCGGATCCCCGAGCCGGAGCCCGAGCCCGAGCCGCAGCGGGCGTCGAAGGACCTGCTGGCCGCGCTCGAGGAGAGCCTGGCCAAGGCCCGCGGCGACAAGAAGGTGCCCGGCACCCGCTCGCCGGCCAAGCGCGGGGCGGTCGGCAGCACCGACAAGACGCCGCGCGGGCGGGCGAAGGCGAAGCGCGACTAGCCGTCGCCCCGCGCCCGGCGGTCGGCCCCGTCGGCGACCACCACCAGGCCCGGCCGGACTTCGACGACGTCGTCCCAGGCGACGACGTCGCGCAGGTGCAGCGGCTCCGGGCGGCGGGCGGCGCGGAAGCCCAGCCGCGCCCGCACGCCCGAGCGGCCGGTGACCAGCCCCTCGACGTGGAAGCGGTCGTCCTCGCGGCGGGCACGGACGTCGAGCACGTGGCCGAGCGGGTCGCCGGAACGGGTCTCGACGCGGGCTCCGAGCAGGTCGGTCAGGCGCATCGCGCTCACGCTCCCGGCAGCCGGCCGATCACCGGCGACAGCTCGAGGTCGCCGCCGGCCAGGCCCAGGTCCTCGGCCTGGCCGCGCAGCAGCACCCGGGTGGTGATCGACTCGACCTGCTCCCACGGCACCCGCAGCGCGTTGCCGCCCCAGACCAGCGGCCCGCGACGGCGCTCCAGCCAGCGGGCCACCCGCAGCGGCAGCCGCGCGCGGCGGACCGCGGGCCCGGTCAGGATCGCCGAGACCACCAGCGGCTCGCCCGGCTCGCCGGCCAGCTCCAGGTCGTCGACCTTGCCGCAGCGACGGCCGTCGACGTCGATCAGCTGGTCGTCGAGGATCCGGTAGGCCAGGTCGACCCGCTCCTCCGCCAGTCCGTGTCCGTGGTGCTCGATCATCGTGCCGCTCCTCGTCGCGCCTGCCTCAGCCGCCGCCGGCGTTGGTCGCCAGCAGCAGCGGGATCGCCGCGATCGCCAGCGTCACGATCACGACCATGTAGACCCAGCCGAGCGCCGTCGAGATCCGGCCGTTGGCGTGCTCGCCCATGAAGGTCCGGTCGCGGGCGATCAGCAGCACCGGCAGGTAGGTCAGCGGCAGCGCCACGACCGAGAAGATCACCGAGTACTCGGTCACGTCGACCGGGTCGACGCCGGTCATCACCAGCGCGAAGGCCGCGCCCAGGAACAGCAGCCAGGTGATCGTGAACCGCGGCGCCTCGCGCGGGCGCCGGTGCTTGCCCCACTCCCAGCCGAGGAACTGGGCCAGGTTGTAGGCCCCCGAGAGGCTGGCGTCGACCGCCGCGCCGCCGATCGCGGCCAGCATCCCCAGCAGCGCCACCAGCAGCCCGATCTCGCCGTAGGGCACCTGCGCGGCCAGCGCCACCGTCCCCAGCGAGCCCGGATCGACGCCGGCCGGCTGGAACAGCTCGGCGGCGACCACCATCAGCGCGCCGGCGATCACGCCGCCGACCGTGTAGCCGATCAGCACGTTGAGCCGGTTGATCCGCAGGTCCTTCGGCCCCCAGCCCTCCTCGACCGCGCCCGACGAGTAGAAGTAGACCTCGTACGGCATCAGCGCCGCCGCGATCACGCCGACCACGAAGTACCAGTAGAGCGTCGAGCTGGGCGCCTCGGGCACGAAGCCCTGCCCGAACGCCTGCCAGTCGGGACCGAGCTTCAGCGCCGCGGCGACGAACACGAACAGCAGCAGCCCGCCGTAGCCGAACAGCCGCTCGATCCCGCCGAACGGCAGCACCCAGACGATCACCGCCAGCGCCGCCGCGGCGACCAGCGCGAAGAGCGAGAAGGGCGCGTCGAAGAGCAGCTGCAGCACGATCGCCACGCCGCCGACCTCGGCCGTCACCGTCAGCAGGTTCACCACCTGCGAGGCGACCAGCGTCACCAGCCCGGCGCCGTAGCCGAGCCGCTCGCGGATCACGTCGAAGACCGGGCGCTTGGTGACCGCGGCGACGCGGCCGCACATCTCGGCGTAGACGCCGATCCCGAGCACGCCGATCGGCAGCACCCACAGCAGGTCGTAGCCGAAGATCGCGCCGGCCTGGACGTTGAAGACCAGGTCGCCGATGTCGACGAAGCCGCCGATCGCGGCGATGATCCCGAGCGCGATCTGGAGGACGGCCTTCATCGCTCCTCCACCAGCCGGGCGGCGTCGTCGGCGTAGCGGCCGAGCCGGCCGCGGACGTCGGCCGCCGCCGTCTCGGCGCCGGGCCGGGTCTGGAGGTCGCCGAGGGCGTCGGCGATCAGCCCGGCCAGCGCGACCGCCCGGTCGCGCCAGCCGTCGAGGCCGGCGTCGGGACGGGCGTCGGCCAGCTTCTCGGCCTCGTGCTGGGCCTGCTCGGCCAGGTCGCGCGCGTGGACCCGCGTGAAGGTCGCCTTGGTGCGGTCGCTGGCGGCGCCGTCGGCCAGCATCCGGCCCTCGACCGCCAGCGCCTCCAGCGACCCGATCCCCCGCTCCAGCTCGTCGTGGCTGAGCCCGCCGCAGCCGGCGAGCAGGCAGACGAGCAGCAGCGGGAGGGCTGACGCGGGGCGGGGCACGGTCGGCGAATACCCGTCCGGGGCGCTCGCGAAGCGTCGCCGGTGGCGGCCGTTTGGCGCTGGCGGTCGGCGGGTAGCGGGGTCCGGCACCGACCTGCCGAGGAGGAGGACCGAGATGCCGCCGCGTGGCGTGAAGCCGGGCACCAAGCGAGCCCGGCAGTACGAGAAGGTCAAGCAGTCCGAGAAGCGCCAGGGCGCCAGCGAGGACCGGGCGGAGGAGATCGCCGCCCGCGTCGTCAACAAGGAGCGCGCTCGCCACGGCGAGTCGAAGACCGCGTCGCGGACCTCGACCCGGGACAAGAGCTCGGGCCAGCGCGGCGGCGAGCGCTCGGGCACCAACCGGCCGAAGGGCCGGACGAAGGCGCAGCTCTACGAGGAGGCGAAGGACCTCGGGATCGAGGGCCGCTCCTCGATGGACAAGCAGCAGCTGCTGCACGCCGTCAACGGCAAGAAGGGAGCCCGCGCCCGCTCCTGATCCAGCCGGACGGAGTACGCGCCGCGACCCGTCCCGACCCGCAAAACGATCCATCCCTGCGAGGGCGTCAGGAGGAGTACGGTCGAGCCGTTCGGCACGTCGCCTCCGTGCCGATCCGGCCGTCCTCCGACCCTGGTTGCACCCCCATGCTCGACGACGCCTTCTGCCCCCACTGTCACCACCTGCTGCTGCGCGCCGCGCCGCACCCCTATCCGCCCCGCCCGCTCCGCTGCCCCTCCTGCCACCTGCTCGTCGGTCCCGGTCGCGCCCAGGACGCCGGCGGCAAGGCCCGCCGACTCGGCCAGACCTCGAACCTGCGCGTCGACGCCGTCCTCGACGTCCTCCACGACATGCAGCTCGGGACCCGCTACGGCGACGAGATGGGCGTCGGCAGCGGCTACGACATCTGACCCGCCGGCCCGCGCTGCGATCATCCCGGCGGTGAGCACCGCCGCCGAGCCCGCCGTCGTCGAGGAGGTGGCGCCGTCGGTCGTCCGGATCGCGATGCCGGTCCCGGGGCTGGCCGACGGGGTCAACGTCCACCTGATCCGCGGCGACGGCCCGCTGACGCTGGTCGACGCCGCGACGCCGATGCCCGGCTCGCTGGAGGCGCTGACCGCCGCCCTCGACCAGGTCGGCGTGCGGCTGGAGCAGGTCGAGCAGCTGCTGCTGACCCACCACCACTTCGACCACGTCGGGCTGGCGAGCCAGATCGCCGCCCACTCGGGCGCGCGGATCGTGGCGCTGCCCGCGGTCGGCGAGGTGATCGCCGATCCGGCCGGCCACTTCGGCCGCGAGCTGGCGTGGGGCGAGCGCCACGTCGTCCGCCACGCCACCCCCGACGAGCTGCTCGACGGCAGCCGCCGGGCGCTGCGGTTCATGGGCGGGCTGCCGGGGGTCGCGCTCGACCGGCCGCTGGCCGACGGCGACGAGCTGGCCGCCGGCGACCTGCGGCTGACCGCCCACGAGCGGCCCGGCCACAGCCCGACCGACGTGGTGCTGGTCGACCAGGCCGCCGGGGTCGCGTTCGTCGGCGACCACCTCTTCCACAACGCGCCGCTGGCGCCGGTGCTCGGTGCGCTCTTCCCGCCGGGGATGCGCCCGGCGGCGGTCTACCTGGAGGGGCTGGAGCGGACGGCGGCGCTCGACGGCGTGCGGCTGCTGCCCGGCCACGGCCCGCCGCTCGACGACCCGGCGGCCGCGGTCGGCGAGCGGCGCGCGTCGCTCGAACGGCGGATCGACCGGACCGCCGCCGGCCTCGGCGACGAGCCGACGACCACCTGGGGGCTGGGCGAGCGGGTCTGGCGCAGCCCCTCGCGCGGACGGCTGGCGCTGGCGCGGCTGTCGCTGCTGCTCGGCGCGCTCGAGCTGCTGGAGACCCGCGGCCTCGCCGAGCGGATCGACGGCGACGGCGACGAGCCGGTCCGCTGGCGCCGCGCCGCCTAGCCTCGGCCCCGGCCGCGCGCCGTTTGCTCCCGCCGGGGTCCCAAACGGCGCGCGCTCAGGCCTGGCCGGCCTCCTCGACCTCGCCCTCGACCTCCAGCAGCACGTCGCGCAGCTGCTCCAGCCGCTGCTCGTCGGGGGACTCCCAGAGCCCGCGGTCGGCGGCCTCCAGCAGCCGCTCGGCGATCTGCCGCAGCGCCCACGGCGACGACTTGGTCAGGAACGCGTGGACGTCGGGGTCGCCGACGTAGCGGTCGGTGACCTTCTCGTACATCCAGTCCTCGACCACGCCGGCGGTCGCGTCGTAGCCGAACAGGTAGTCGACGGTGACCGACAGCTCCATCGCGCCCTTGTAGCCGTGGCGGATCATGCCGGCCACCCAGCGCGGGTTCAGTACGCGGGAGCGGACCACGCGGCGGGCCTCCTCGGCCAGCGTCCGGGTCTCGACGGTGGTCGGATCGGCGCTGTCGCCGAACCACGCCTTCGGCTCCTCGCCGGTGATCGCCTGGACCATCGCGACCATCCCGCCGTGGTACTGGAAGTACCCGTCGGAGTCGAAGATGTCGTGCTCGCGGGTGTCGAGGTTCTTGACCGCGACCTCGATCCGGCCGAACTGCTCGCGCATCGACGCGTGGGCCTCGGCGCCGTCCAGGCCGCGCCCGTAGGCGTAGCCGCCCCACGCCTCGTAGACCGCGGCCAGGTCGGAGCGGTCGTGCCAGCTGCGGCTGTCGACCAGCTCCAGCAGGCCGGCGCCGTAGGTGCCCGGCTTCGAGCCGAAGACCCGCGTGGTGGCTCGGCGGCGGGCGCGGGCGGTCAGGTCGCCACCGCCGTCGCCGCCGGTCGCCTGCTCGGCCAGCAGCTCGCTCAGCAGCCGCTCCTCGTCCTCCCGCACGTGCTTGCGGATCGGGTTCTGGTCCTCGGGCTCGTCGGCGGCGGCGACCAGCGCGACCGCGTCGTCGATCAGCGTGATCAGGCCCGGGAAGGCGTCGCGGAAGAAGCCGCTGATCCGGACCGTGACGTCGACCCGCGGCCGGCCCAGCTCGGCCAGCGGGATCAGCCGCAGGTCGCTCACGCGGCGGGTCTCCGGGTGCCACCGCGGCTCGACGCCGAGCAGGGCGAAGATCTCCGCCACGTCGTCGCCGTGGGTCCGCATGTTGGCCGTGCCCCAGACCACGATCCCGATCTGCTCGGGCGCGCGGCCCTCCTCTTCGACGTGGCGGCGGACCAGGTCGTCGGCCAGCCGGCGGCCGGTCTCCCACGACAGCTGCGAGGGCAGCGCCTTCGGGTCGACCCCGTAGAAGTTGCGCCCGGTCGGCAGCACGTCGAGCCGGCCGCGGGTGGGCGATCCGGACGGTCCCGACGGGACGTAGCGGCCGGAGAGCGCGCCGACCACGTGGTCCAGCTCCTCGGCGCAGCGGCGGATCCGCGGCACGACCTCGCCGGCGGCGTGGCGCAGCGTCCGCTCGACGTCGTGGTGGGCGCGGCCGAGGATCTCGGTCGTGATCGCCAGCGCGGCGCCGGTGTCGGTCGGCCAGCCGGCGTCGCCGAGCGCGTCGACCAGCGCCCGCTGGGCGGCGTCGAGCCGATCGATCACGTCGCCGGCGGTCGCGGCCGGCCCGGGGAAGCGCTCGACCAGCGCCGCCAGGTCGGTGCCCGCGCCGTTTGGTACCTCGGCGGTCGCGAACGACGCGCCCTCGGAGAGGCGGGCGCCGCCGGCGGCCAGCAGCGCCGGCTCGTCGAGGCCGAAGGCGCGGCCGACCGCCACCCGCAGCCCCGGCAGGTCGCCGGATCCGAGCCGCAGGATCGCCACCGCCAGCCCCCGCAGCTGCTCCTCGTCGGGCGCGCGGCCGAGCACGTGCAGCCCGTCGCGGACCTGCAGGTCCTTGATCGAGCAGAGGTAGGTGTCGATGTCGGAGACCAGGTGGTCGAGGTGCTCCAGGGCTTCGTCTTCACCGTG
This sequence comes from Patulibacter defluvii, assembly GCF_034096925.1. Taxonomy (NCBI): domain Bacteria; kingdom Bacillati; phylum Actinomycetota; class Thermoleophilia; order Solirubrobacterales; family Patulibacteraceae; genus Patulibacter; species Patulibacter defluvii. The sequence goes on along the minus strand of NZ_JAWZSQ010000013.1, from coordinate 121,071 downwards.
CTCGAAGCCGAGGTCGTGCTGCAGGTCGGCGGCCTCGACGACCTCCCAGATCCGCCGCGCCAGGCCCGGCAGCTTCTCGGGATCGAGCGCCTCGACCCGCACGTACTCGTCGAGCAGGTGCTCCAGCTCCTGCAGCTCGTCGTAGGTCTCGGCCCGCATCATCGGCGGCACCAGGTGGTCGACGATCGTCGCGTGGACCCGGCGCTTGGACTGCACGCCCTCGCCGGGGTCGTTGACCACGAACGGGTAGACCAGCGGCAGCGAGCCGAGGATCGCGTCCGGGTGGCAGTCGCCGGAGAGCCCGATCGACTTGCCGGGCAGCCACTCCAGGGTCCCGTGCTTGCCCAGGTGGACGAGCGCGTGGGCGCCCCAGACCGCCTCCAGCCAGCGGTAGACGGCGAAGTAGTGGTGCGGGGCCGCGCGCGAGGCGTCGTGGGAGAGCGCGGCGGCGTCCTCCTCGCTGGTCGCCCGCGGCGGCTGGATCGCCACGAAGACGTCGCCCAGCTCGAGCCCGGCGACGACCATGTCGCCCTCGTAGGTGTACTGCGGCTCGATGCCGGCGCGGCCACCGGCGACCCACTGGCCGTCGACGTACCCGGGCCCGTGGTCGCGCTCGACGATCGCCCGCAGGCCCTCGGGCAGGGTCGCGAACCAGGCCGCGTAGTCGGCGCCCGGCAGCCGGTAGGGGTTGGCCGCCAGCTGGTCGTCGGTCAGCAGCTCGGGGTCGTGGCCGCCGCGCTGGATCAGGGCGTGGATCAGCGCCTCGCCGGCCTCGGTCGCCTCGGCCGGGGTGACCTCTTCGGCGGCGAGCGCGGCCGCCAGCGCCGGCACGGCGCTCGCGTCGACCCGCTGGCCGTCGGCGATCAGCGCCCGCAGCAGCAGCACCGCCGAGGCGGGCGTGTCGAGCCCGACCGCGTTGCCGATCCGCGAGTGCTTGGTCGGCGAGCTGGAGAGCGCGATCGCGATCCGCCGCCGCGTTGCCGGCAGCCGCCGCAGCCGGCCGTGGCGGACGGCCAGCCCGGCCACCCGCGCCGCCCGCTCGGGGTCGGCGACGTAGCGCATCACCGGGATCGCGCCGTCGGCGGTCGTCTCCCGCTCCTTGAACGAGACCACGCCGCCGAGCACCCGGCCGTCGAACTCGGGGATCGCCACCTGCATCGCCACGTCGAGCGGGGTCAGGCCGGCGTCGGACGCCCGCCAGCGCTCGCGCGGCTGGGTGGCGGCGGCGGCCTGGATCACCGGCACGCCCAGCTCCTCCAGCTGGGCGACGTCCCAGGTCTGCCAGGCGTCGTTGTGGCCGTCGACGTGCTCGTCGCCGACGCCGTCGCCGGCCGTCGAGCCGCCCGAGGCCAGGACCGTCGTCAGCAGCGCGTCGACCCGCGCCGGGCGGGCGGGATCGCGGTCATCGGTCAGCAGGTCGAGGGCCGCGATCCGGCCATCGGTACCGGCCCGCAGCGAGGCGCACCAGACGGGCAGCGGCACGCCGCCCTGGGCGATCACCGCGTCGGCCAGGGTGGCGACGAAGCCGGTGTTCCCCGAGGTGCGGTGGGAGCGGTAGAAGACGATCGCGACCAGCGGGCGGTCGCCAACCGGGTCGGCGCGACGGTGGTCGGCGGCGGCCAGCGGCGCGCCCTCGGGCAGCGCGGCGGCGGCCCGCTCGCGGGCGGCGGCCAGCGCCTCGTCGACGCCGACGTCGCCCCGCTCGGGATCCCAGGCGCTCAGCTCGGGCAGCGCCCGCGGCGGCTCGAAGCCGTCGCCGCGGACCAGCAGCGTGTCGCCGAGGAACCGCAGCAGCTGGGCGCTGTTGTCGACGCCGCCGTGGCGCAGGTACTCGTGGGCCTCGGCGACGACCGCCGGGGCGACGGTCGAGCGGCCGGCCAGCTCGGCGTCCGGCTCGGCCTCGCCGCCGAGCGCGACCAGCGCGATCCCGTCGCGGACGCAGCGGGCGTGGAGCAGGTCGAAGCCCTGCTCCCAGGCGCGGCGGCCGCCGAGCAGCCGGACCACCACCACCCGCGCGTCGTCGGCCAGCTCGTCGACCAGCGCGGCGGCGTCGCCGTGGGCGCTGGGGTTGGCGCAGCGGAGCGACGGGAAGTCGTCCGGCAGCTGGTCGAGGGCCGCGGCGGCGGCGAGGATCTCGGTGTCGGCGGTGGTGATGAAGCGGAGCACCGCGGGCCTCCTACGGGATGACGCGTCCGGGATGGGTGGGGGCAAGCGGCGGACGAGTGCTCGGACTTCCGGTGCCCGTGGGCCCGGTCACCGTGGCGCGACCGTCGCGGACTCCCACCGCGTTCCCTCGCGCCGCCGCGTGGGCGAGGGACGATACTGGGCCTCCTCCGCCGGCCTCGGGGCGGTGTCGCGGCGACGGTCGCCGGTACCCGATCGTCCGGTGCCGGGCGCCGGTCCGTCGCCCGTGCGAGGATGCGGGAGTGCAGCGGCGGCGGCACACCTCCCCCGATCCCGAGGAGAGCGGGGACCCCTCGGTGTCGGAGGGTCCCGGTCCCTCGTCCGCGCCCGGCGACGCCGAGCGCGCAGCGCCGTCCCCGACGGCGCCGTCCGACGCTGCCGACGACGGCGCGCCGGCGGCTGGCCCAGCCACCTCCCTGACCGACGTCGTCGAGGCCGAGGAGGCCGAGGCGGAGGCGAGTCCGCGGATCGACCTCCGCTCGGGGCTGAAGCACATCGGGATCGGGATCGTGGCGCTGGTGGCGCTGCTGATCGCGGTCCGGCTGCTGGCCCCGCACGTCAGCTGGCTCGGCGACACCTGGGAGAAGGTCCGCAAGGGCGACCCGGTCTGGCTGATCGCCGGCGTCGCGCTGGAGATCGTCTCCTTCGCCGGCTACGTCTCGGTCTTCGGCGCCACCACCCGCTGGTCGGGGCTGAAGCTGCCGCGCGTGACGAGCTGGCGGATCACGCTCGCCGGCGTCGCCGCCACCCGGCTGCTGGCCACCGCCGGCGCCGGCGGGATCGCGGCGACGGCCTTCGCGCTCCGCCGCCACGGGCTCGACGCGCGGACGGCGGCGGCGACGGTCGCGGCCCAGATCGCGATCGTCTACGTCTGGTTCCTGCTGCTGATCTTCCTGACCGGCATGACGCTGTTCGCCTTCGGTCACGCTCACGCCGCGATCACGATCATCCCGGCGGGGATCTCCGGGGCGGTGCTGCTGGTGGCGGTCGCCGGGCGGCCGGGGCTGCGGTCGCTGGCCCGCCGGACGGCCAACCGCGAGGGCCGCGTGGCCGAGGCGCTGGCGGCGATCCCGGGCACGCTCGACGACGCGGTCCGCAGCGTGGTGACGCTGGTCCGCGAGCGCGACCCGGCGGTGATCGGCGGCGCCCTCTGGTGGCTGGCCGACGCCGGCGTGCTGTGGGTCGCCTGCCACGCCTTCGGGGCCTCGCCGAACATGCTCGACGTGCTGATGGCCTACCTGCTGGGCCAGGTGGCCAACCTGCTGCCGATCCCCGGCGGGCTCGGCGTCGAGGCCGGCCTGCTGGGAATGCTGGTCGCCTTCGACGTGCCCTCGGGGATCGCGCTGCTGGCCAGCCTGACCCAGCGGCTGATCTCGACCTGGCTGCCGGCGCTGCCCGGCGCGCTGGCGCTGGCGGCGATCGGCCACGCCTCGCCGGGAGCGGAGATCGTCGAGACCGAGGGCCGACCACCACCCGGCCGCCGGACCGCCGACGGGGCGCCGGAGGCGGACGGCGGCGACGACGATCCGACCGGCGAGCCGGCCGCGGCCGACCGTCTTCCTACGCGCTAGTAGCTTTTCGCTACTGTTCCGTAGGAACGGGAGCGTCGCTCGACCTCCCCCGAGGACGGAGCAGCTCCCGATGGACCGCCGACGCACCCGCCCCGCCGCCGCGGCCGCCCTGGCCGTCGGCGCCGCCTGGACCACGGTCTACGCCCGCGACCGGCGGCGGATCTCCCGTGATCCCCAGCACGGCCCGCTGACCCGCGAGCTCGACGAGCTGGGCGGCGAGCACCGGACCGTCGCGGCCGGCGACGGGACCGCGCTGCGGGTCCGGATCGTCGGTCCCGAGGGCGCGCCGACGGTGGTCCTGGTCCACGGCTGGACCTGCGCGCTGGAGTTCTGGACGCTGCAGCTGCAGGCGCTGGCCGGCGACCTGCGGCTGGTCAGCTACGACATGCGCGGCCACGGCGGCAGCGCTCCCTCGGGCGGCGGCGACTACTCGATCGAGGCCTACCGCGACGACCTCGAGGCGGTCCTCCGCGCGACCGTCCCGGCCGGCGAGCGGGCGACCCTGATCGGCCACTCGCTGGGGGCGATGACGATCGTCGCCTGGGCGGCCGAGCACGCCGACCAGGTCCCGGAGCGGGTCGCGGCGGCCGGGCTCTTCAGCACCGGCGTCGGCGACCTGATCAGCTCGTCGCTGATCCTGCCGACCTCGGGCTTCGGCCAGCGGCTGGAGCAGGAGCTGGGCCAGCTGGTGCTCGGCGCGAGCGTGCCGCTGCCGAAGCGGCCGACGCCGATCTCCTCGCGGGTGGTCCGCTACGTCGCGCTCTGCGGTGCGGCGAGTCCGGCGACGGTCGCCTTCTGCGAGCAGATGGTGCTGCGCTGCCCGCGCGACGTGCGCGCCAACACCGGCAGCACCCTCAGCCGGCTGGAGCTGTCGCACGGCCTGGCCGCGCTGACCGTCCCGACGACGGTGATCGTCGGCCGCGACGACCGGCTGACGCCGCCGGTCCACAGCGAGCGGATGGCCGCCGGCCTGCCGCACCTGCACGAGCTGATCGAGCTCGACGGGGTCGGTCACATGGCGCCGGTCGAGGCGCCGGAGCGCACGACCGACGCGATCCGCGCGCTGGTCGCGGCCGGCACCGCCGCGGCCCCGGCGACCTCGCCGCTGGCCACCGCCTGAGCCGCGGGGCCCGACCGGCCGGGGCGGCGCTCAGATCCCGAGCAGCCGCCGCCGGTCCCAGTCGGTGACCGCGTGGCGCGACGCCTCCAGCTCGCAGGCGGCGAAGTGGGCGATGTGCTCGACCGCGGCGTCGCCGAACGCGGCCCGCGCGGTCGGGCCCGCGCGGAAGGCCTCGATCGCCTCGTCGAGCGACGCCGGCAGCGGCGGCACGTCGGTCGCGTCGTAGGCGTTGCCGGAAACGTCGCCCTGCGGCGTCAGCTCGCGGGCGACGCCGTCGAGTCCGGCCGCGAGCAGCCCGGCGTAGGCCAGGTACGGGTTGACGTCCGCCCCCGGGATCCGGTTCTCCAGGTGACGGCTGCCGCCGCGGCCGGTGGCCCGGAAGGCGACCGTCCGGTTGTCGCCGCCCCAGCTGAGGTTGGCTGGCGCGAAGGTGCCCGGCCGCAGCCGCTTGAACGAGTTCGGGTACGGCGCCCAGAGCAGGAAGAACTCGCGTGCGTGGTGCTGGAGCCCGGCGGCGAACGCGGCCAGCAGCCGCTCGTCGGCGGCGAACAGGTTGCGGCCGTCGGCGTCCTCCAGCGACAGGTGCAGGTGGGCGCTCGACCCGGCGGCGCCCGCGTCCCACTTCGCCATGAAGCTGGCCCCGAGCCCGTGCTGGCGGCAGACCTCGCGGGTGCCGAGCTTGTAGAGCGCGTGGCGGTCGGCCATCTCCAGCACGCCGGTCGGCACCAGCGTCACCTCGTACTGGCCGGGGCTGTACTCGGTCTTGGCGGTCTCGACCTCGATCCCGGTCGCCGCGAGCGCGGCGAAGAGCGTCCGCAGCAGCTCGTCGTCGCGGCCGATCGCCTCGGCCAGCTCCGGCTGGAGGGTGGCGCGGTGGGGGGTCGGCGGGCGGTGGCCGGCGGCGGCCAGCTGCTCGGGCGTCTCGGCGAAGACGTAGAACTCCAGCTCCGAGGTCACGCGCGGCTCGTAGCCGGCCTCGCGGGCCCGCTCCAGCTGCTGGCGCAGCAGCGTCCGCGGGGCGATCGCCAGGTCGTGGCCGTCGAGGTCGGTGACGTCGGCGAGCACGATCCCGGTCCGGGGCGCCCACCCGAGCGGCCGCAGGGTGGCCGGGTCGGGCACCAGCCGCAGGTCGCCGTAGCCGTGCTCCCAGCCGATCGTGGCGAAGCCGTCGAGCAGCTCGTGCTCCAGGCCCCAGCCGAGCACGATGTCGCAGGTCTGGACGGCGCGGGCGGCGCTGGCCGCGTAGTGGGCGGCGCTGTGGCGGCGGCCGAGCAATCGGCCGGACATGTCGGGCGTGGCCACGATCACGGCGTCGAAGCGGTCGTCGGCGGGCGGGTCGCCGGCACGCTGGCCCTGCGCATCGGCGACGCCAGCCGGCGTCGTGCGGTCTGCGGTCTCCATCCCTCTCCTCTCGAAATGGGCCAGGTTTGCACCTTTGCCCGAGATCGCGTACAGTAGCAAAAGGTAGATGGTCTGTTGACAGACCTTTTACCGAAAGAACACCCGCCGATGACGCCCCGAGAATCGACGCCGATGGACGACACTCCGAGCACGCTGGCCCCGGCCGGCAGCGACATCATCTTCCGCCCGCTGCGGACCGGCAACGTCTTCGAGGAGACCTTCGAGCGGCTGGTCCAGGCGATCAAGCTCGGCGTGGTCCCGCTCGGCAGCCGGCTGCCGCCCGAGCGTGAGCTGGCGACGCGGCTCAACGTCAGCCGCACAACCCTCCGCGAGGCGATCCGCGCGCTCGAGCAGATGGGCTTCGTCGAGGTCCGCCAGGGCCGCGGCGGCGGCACCTTCGCCGTCCACCGCGCCAGCGCGCCGCCGTCGGTCGCCGCCCGCGAGATCGTCCAGAAGATGGGCCCGAAGCTCGATGACCTGCTCGACTTCCGGCAGGCGCTGGAGCCGGCCGCCGCCGAGCTGGCCGCCCGCCGCGCCATCCCCGGCAGCGCCGGGCGGCTGCGCGAGCACCTGGCCGAGATCCGCCACTCGTCGCTGGCCGAGTACCGGATCGCCGACGCCCGCTTCCACCTGGCGATCGCCGACCTGGCGAGGGCGCCCTCGCTGGCCGCCTCGATCGCCGACGTCCAGCTGCGGATCGCCGACCCGCTGGCCGCGCTGCCGCCCTGGGACGAGTCGCTGCGGCACTCGGACGACCAGCACGAGGCGCTGATCGACGCGATCGACCGCAACGACCCAGAACGCGCGCGGACGGTGATGGCGGAGCACATCGCCGCCACCGCGACGCTGCTGCGCGGCCTGCAGCCGCAGTAGCCCGGCCGGCCCGCGCGGCCGGCCACCGACACCAGCGCTCGCCGGCCTTGGAGGAGCCGGCGGCCACGACCCACGAGGAGAGGGAGGACGCATGTCCACGAAACCACCTGCCGCTTCCGGCGGCGGCGACGGCGTGCAGCGGCTGAAGCCGAACGCCGTCGGGCTCGTCGGCGTCATCTTCATGACGCTCGCGACGGCCGCGCCGATCACGGCGATGACCAGCAACATGCCGATCATGGCCGGGATCGGCACCGGCACCGGTGCCCCCGCCGGCTTCCTGATCGCGACCGCGGTGCTGACGATCTTCTCGATCGGCTACATCGCGATGGCGCGCCGGATCACCGCCGCCGGGGCCTTCTACGGCTTCATCTCGCACGGCCTCGGACGGATCGTCGGGATGGGCTCGGGGCTGCTGGCGGTGCTCGCCTACGTGGTCTTTGAGGCGACGCTGGTGGCGCTGTTCGCGGTCTTCGGCAAGGAGACCTTCGAGGCCCAGCTGGGGATCGACCTGCCGTGGCAGGTCTACGCCTTCGCGATGGTGGCGCTGATCGCGCTGCTGGCCTTCTTCGAGATCTCGCTGACCGCCAAGGTGCTGGGCGCGATCCTGGTGCTGGAGATCCTGATCCTGGCCGCGGTCGCGCTGGCGGTGCTCGTCTCCGGCGGTGGTCCCGACGGGATCCCGGCGGCGCCGATCAACCCGGTCGAGGCGTTCGACGGGCCCTCTGTCGGGATCGGCCTCTTCTTCGCCTTCTGGTGCTGGGTCGGCTTCGAGTCGACCGCGATGTACGGCGAGGAGTCGCGCGACCCGAAGCGGACGATCCCGATCGCGACGATGGTGGTCGTCGTCGGCGTCGGCCTCTTCTACGCCTTCGTCAGCTGGATGGTGATGTCGGGCAACGGCGTCGCCGAGACGATCGCGCTCTCGAAGGGCAGCGACCCCTTCGAGACGGTCTTCGCCCCGGTCCGCGAGTTCCTCGGCGGCTGGGCGGTGACGAGCTTCCGGTGGCTGCTGCTGACCGGCTCGTTCGCCTGCGGGATGGCGTTCCACAACTGCGCCGCCCGCTACCTCTACGCCTTCGGCCGCGAGGGCTTCATCCACCCGTCGCTCGGCCGCACGCATCCGCGCCACGGCTCGCCCTACGTCGCCTCGTTCGTGCAGAGCGGGCTGGTGGTGGCGATCACGATCGCGTTCTGGATCAGCGGGATGGATCCCTACGCCGGCCAGTACTCGCTGATGGCGCTGCTCGGCACCTTCTCGATCCTGATCGTGCAGGCGCTCTGCTCGTTCGCCGTCGTCGCCTACTTCTGGCGCCAGCCCGGCAAGCGGCGGCCGTGGACGACGCTGGTCGCGCCGCTGGTCGGCGGGGTGGCGATGATCGGCGTGGTCCTGCTGCTGGTGACGAACATGGACACCGCCGCCGGCACCGCGTCGAGCACGCTCTTCTTCACCCTGATCCCGTGGATCGTGGCGGCGGTCTTCCTGCTCGGCTGCGCGATCGCGCTGCGGCTGCGGCAGCGGTCGCCGGAGCGCTACCGGATCATCGGCCACGTGACGCTGGCCGACGAGGCGACGGCCGCGGCCGCCGACCCGCGGCCGGCGGCCGAGCCGGTCCGGGTGGGGGCGGCGTGAGCGCGGCGCCGCTGATCGGCCTGACCACGTCGCTGGAGCCGGCGGCCTGGGGCGACTGGCGGATGGACGCCGCCGTCGTCCCGGCGCCGTACGTCGCCGCGGTGCTGGCGGCGGGTGGCGAACCGCTGCTGCTGCCGACCGGCTTCGGCGCGACCCCGGAGCGGGCGCTGGCGCTGCTCGACGGCCTGCTGGTCGTCGGCGGCGCCGACGTCGACCCCGCCGCCTACGGGCAGCCGGCGGCGCCCTGGACCGACCCCCGCCCGGACCGCGACCGAGCCGAGCTGGCGCTGCTTCGGCGAGCGCTCGAGGCCGATCTGCCGACGCTGGCGATCTGCCGCGGGATGCAGCTGCTGAACGTCGTCCGCGGCGGCACGCTCGTGCAGCACCTGCCGCAGCGGCTGGGCCACGAAGGCCACCTGGAGCAGCGCGGCGTCTTCGGCACCCACGAGGTCGAGGTCGACCCCCGGAGCCGGGTCGGCCGGGTGCTGGGCGAGCGGGCGACGATCCGCTCGTACCACCACCAGGGGGTCGACCGGATCGGCCGCGACCTGACCGCGACCGCGTGGGCGGCCGACGGCACGGTCGAGGCGCTGGAGGCCGACGACCGGCGGTTCGCGGTCGGCGTCCTCTGGCATCCCGAGCAGGAGCAGGAACCGGTGCTGATCGAGGAGCTGGTGCACGTGGCGGGCGGACGATGAGCGGGCAGCTGCGGCTGGCGATCGCGCAGGCGCGTCCGCGCTGGCTGGACCGCGCGGCGACGACCGCCCAGGCGCTGGAGCTGATGCGGCGGGCGGCCGCCGACGGGGCGCAGGCGATCGTCTTCCCGGAGACGTTCCTGCCCGGCTACCCGATCTGGGTCTGCCGGACCGACGGCGCGCGCTTCGACGCCGACGACCAGAAGCGGGCCTACGACGCCTACCTGGAGGCGGCGGTCGAGGCCGACGGCCCGGAGCTGCGCGAGATCGAGGCACTGGCCCGCGAGCTGGGGCTGTTCGCCTACCTGGGGATGGCCGAGCGCGGCTGCGGCGACGCCCGCGGCACGGTCTTCTGCTCGCTGGCGGCGATCGACCCGGCCCGCGGCGCCACGACCGTCCACCGCAAGCTGCTGCCGACCTACGACGAGCGGCTGGTGTGGGGGCGGGGGGACGGCTTCGGGCTCCGCGCCCACGACGTCGGCGGGGCCCGGCTCGGCGGCCTCTGCTGCTGGGAGAACTGGATGCCGCAGGCCCGCCAGGCGCTCTACGCCGACGGGACCGACGTCCTCGTCGGGGTCTGGCCGGGCAACCGCAGCCTGACGGCCGACATCACCCGTTTCGTGGCGCTGGAGGGGCGGGTCTGGTCGGTCGCGGCGTCGGCGCTGCTCGACAGCTCCGACGTGCCCGAGGACTTCCCGCTCCACGCGGCGTTGACGGCGAACGGGCCGGAGCGCTACTTCGACGGCGGCTCGGCGGTCGCCGACCCGCGCGGCGCGTGGCTGGTCGAGCCGCTGGTCGGCGAGGAGCGGCTGATCGTGGTCGACCTCGACCTGGCCGCGGCCCGCCGCGAGCGGCTGCTGTTCGACCCGACCGGGCACTACGCGCGGCCGGACGTCTTCGGCGCCACCGTCGACCGCCGGCGGCTGCGAGCGGCGCGGTTCGTCGACGAGGAGCCGGCCCGATGAGCGTGCCGCTGCTGAGCTCGATCGGGCTGGTGATGCTGGCCCTCGGGACGGTCTCGGGCTGGGTGCTCGAGGCGTACCACCGGTGGCCGCAGTGGTTCAAGCGACGGGGGGTGATCCGGCTGGCGCCGCTGCGCCAGACCCACCTCGACTGGATCGTGATGAGCCTGATGCTGTTCGCGATCGACCAGGTGGTGCCGGAGCGGCCGGGGTGGATCACCGGCCTGATCGCCTACGGGGCGATCGTCAACCCGCTGCTGTTCCTGCCGCTGGCCTTCGACGGGCCGGGCAACAAGCGACCGGTGATGCAGGTCGCGCTCTTCACGTCGTTCGGGTCGCTGACGATCGCGATGCCGGCGCTGGCCGTCCACGGCCTGACGCTCGGCTGAGACCGGCGGGGCGGGCGGGCCCGCCCCGCCCGCTGTCACGTTCCGGTCGCCTGACGACCGGAAGGCGACAGCGGGGCGGAGGGCTCGGGCTCGTCGTCGGCCCAGTCGAACTCCTCGTCCTCGTCGCCCGCGCGCCGCCGCAGGAAGAGCACCGCGCCGCCGACGACCAGGATCGGCGGCAGCGCGAAGGCCAGCGCCAGCGGGCCGCTCAGGTGGTGCGCCAGCACGGTCACCATCGCGGCGACCGCGTGGAAGGTCGGGTCGAGCGCGGTCACGGTCGGCTCCTAGGCGTGGCCGCCGCGGGCCGGTCCGTGGGGGCGCAGGCGGTCGAGGACGGAGGTCGCCACCTCGGCCAGCAGGCCGACGCCGCCGGCCGCGGCCGCGGTCGCGCGGTCGACCCGGCCGAGCCGGCCGGCGACGACGCCGGTCGCCACCACCAGCAGCGCGACGATGCTCAGCACGAGCAGGATCGCCGGCGTCCAGATCCAGCCGGGGACGTCGTCCTTGCGCTCGATCTGGAGGATCTCCTGGTCGAAGATCATCGGCCGGGTGACGGTCGGCTCGACCGGGCGCCCGGCGAAGCCGACGGCCGGATCGGCCGGCATGTAGACCGGCGCGGCCAGCATCGTGCGGCCCTTGTGGACGCGGATCATCGTCTTCCAGTTGCCGGCCAGCGGGGCCCGCTCGCTGGTGGTCCAGGAGCCGTCCGGCTGGTGGGTCAGGCGGTCGACGTAGCTGCCCTTGCCCTGCCAGCCCATCGCCTGCACCCAGTGGGCGTCCTCGGCGATCGACGGCGGGTCGAAGCGGACGCTGATGTTGCCGGTCGTCTGGGGACCGCCGTAGCCGGGGCCCTCGGTGGTGCGGACGTCGCTGACGGTGATCGTGGCGCGGACGTCGTCCGGGGTCGAGACGGTCAGCGCGTTGACGGCCAGCACGACGACGGCGATCCCGGCCAGGCTCGACGCCACCACCGGCCGCCGCAGCGCCGCGCCGAGGCCGGCACCGGGCGACGCCGCGGGCGACGTGCCGAGCAGCGCCTGCACCATCACGGTGCTGAGGACGCCGCCGGCGATCCCGGCGACGATCGCCGTCGGCAGGCCCTCGGGCAGCAGCTGCGCGGTCCACGGCAGCGGCATCGCGATCTGCGACCAGCCGTACTCGGCGGCGAAGCCGACCGTCCCGACGACCGCGCCGGCGACGATCCCGAACCGCATCGGCCGCCGCCAGTCGCCGCGGGCGGCCAGCAGCTCGATCGCCAGCGCCTCGACGACGAAGAGCGGCATCGACGGCAGCGACTGGCCGAGCGGGCCGCCGACCAGCAGGCTCAGCGCGCCCATCACCGGGATGTAGATCGCGACCGCGGCCAGCGCCCCGCCGCGTCCGCCCCAGGTGCGGGCCAGGACCAGGCCCTGGGCGGCGGCGAAGGCCAGGATCAGCGGGTGCCAGACCATCCGGTACTGCGGCACGCCCCAGTCGAACTCGCCCAGCAGCACCGCCCAGCCGAAGAGGCAGATCGCGCCCAGCAGGACCGGGATCGGCCGCATCGTGACGCCGCGCGGGTGGCGCAGGTCGCGGCCAGCGGCGCGGGCGCCCTCGACCAGCAGCAGCACGGCGGCGACGACGCCGAGGATCGCGCAGCCGATCATCTGCACGTGGGTCGGGCCCCAGAGGGTCACGTCCTGGCCGAAGATCCGGTGCCAGACGTCGTCGAGCGGGAAGCCGAGGAAGGCCAGCGAGGCCGCCACCAGCATCAGCGCGGCGCTGATCGGGACCGGCCAGAGGCCGCGGATCCGCAGCGACGCGCGGCTGGCGTGGGCCTTCTTCGCCGGCGCCATCCCGATCGCCAGCAGCGCGGCCTGGAACAGCCCCAGCAGGCCGAGCAGGATCGGGTAGTGGGCGGCGGTCCCGAGCGGCCCCTCGTCGCGGCCCTGGTCGATGTGGAGCGCGACGTCCCAGGTGACGCCGAAGAGCGCCAGGAAGATGAAGGCGATGCCGGCGATCGCGGGCACGGCCGACCAGGCGGGGATCCCCAGCACCCGCTCGGCGAGCCCGCCGACGGCCCGCAGCGGGCGGGCGCGGCCGGCCCGGTAGGCGACGACCAGCCACAGCGTCAGCAGCGTGACGACGGTGGTGCCGACGCCGACGATCGCGATCTGTTCGAGCGGCGCGCCGTTGACGGACGATGGCGCCGCCTGGGCGAGGAGCGGGGTCATGCGCGGTGGTTCTCCGTTGGGGTGAGCGCTCGGGCGGGGCGGCCACGGCCGGCCGCGCTTCCTACGCCTCCGTACCTACGGGAGCGTATCCGAGTTCCGGTGAAGATGTGTACCACTCGGTACGGATTCGGTTATGCGGGTCGAACTGTCACACTGGGCCGGTGGCTCCACGACCTCGCCCTCCCGCGCGTCGCCGGCGCCCCGCGCCGCGGCTGCCGCCGGAGCAGCGGCGCGAGCAGCTGCTCGACACCACGCTGGGGCTGATCACCGAGGCCCGCTCGTTCGACCCGATCTCGATGGAGTCGGTGGCCCGCGCGGCGGGGGTCACGAAGCCGGTGGTCTACGACTTCTTCGCCAACCGCGGCGAGCTGCTGGCCGCGCTGCTGGAGCGCGAGGAGCAGCGGACGCTCTCCGAGCTGGCCGAGGCGATCCCGAGCCCGCCGTGGCTCGACATCGATCCCGACGACGTGCTGCTGCACGCGATCGGCACCTTCCTCGACGCCGTCCAGCGCAACCCCAGCCGCTGGCTGCTGATCCTGCACCCGGCCGAGGGCTCGCCGGAGGAGATCCGGCACAAGGTCGAGGAGATCCGCGAGGGGATCGTGCAGCTGGCGAAGGAGCTGCTGACGATCGGGCTGACCGTCCGCGGCAGCAGCACCACCGAGATCGACGTCGACCTGCTCACACGGCTGCTGATCGGCAACGCCGAGGAGGGCGGCCGGCTGATGCTGCTGCACCCCGCCGAGTACGCGCCCGAGCGGCTGCTGGCCTTCACCAAGTGGCTGATGGGCACCGTCCCGCGCTCGTCGCCCTACCCGACCAGCATGAGCGCGGCGATGGCCGAGCTGGCCGGCACCGACGGCGATCCGACGACCGCCGACGGCACCTAGCGCCGCGCCCGCTGCGACGTTCCGGTCGCCGGACGACCGGAACGTGACACGCGCGCGGGGCGCAGCTCAGTCCAGCAGCTCGAGGACGCGCTCGATCGGGCGCGCCAGCACGGCCCGGTCGCCGCGCACCACCACCGGCCGCTGCAGCAGCGACGGGTGCTCGACCATCAGCGCGATCAGCTGCTCGGGGTCGGTGTCCGCGCCCAGGCCGCGCTCCTTGACCAGCGGCTCGCGGGTCCGCAGCAGCTCGTGCGGGGCGGCGCCGGTCTTCTCCAGCAGCCCCCGCAGCTCGGGCTCGGTCAGGCCGGTCACGTGGTAGTTCACCGACTCGACGTTGACGCCCCGCTCGACCAGCAGCGCGTGCAGCTTGCGGCAGGTCGTGCAGGTCGGCTTCTCGTAGACCGTCAGCGTCGCCATCAGTCGACCACCAGCTCGGGAGCGACGTACTCGCCCGGCTGCTTGGTGAAGGCGGCGGTGGCGGCGGCCATCGCGTTCGGCGAGCCGATCAGGGCCTTCTGCAGCCGCGACTCCAGCAGCAGGCTCTCGGCGTCGTCGGCGAACCAGGCGTCGTTCAGCAGCCGCTTGCCGAAGCGGGTGGCGTCCGGCGACTTGCCGGCGATCTCGGTCGCCAGCGCCAGCGCGGCGGCCCGCGGATCCTCGGCGACCTTCGTCACCAGGCCCAGCTCGCGCGCCTCCAGGCCCGAGACGATCCGGCCCGTGAAGGTCAGCTCCTTGGCCACGTCCTGACGGGCCAGCGGCGGCAGCGTGACGGCCAGGCCCATGTCCGGGATCAGGCCCCACTTGATCTCCATCACCGACAGCTTGGCGTCGGTCGCGGCGATCCGGACGTCGGCCCCGAGCGCGATCTGGAGCCCGCCGCCGAAGCAGTTGCCGTGGATCGCCGCGACCACCGGCGCCGGCACTCGCCGCCAGTCGTAGGCGACCGACTGGTACAGGTTGACCAGCTCGCCCGGCAGCCGCTCGTCGAGCGTGCCGGCCTGGGCCAGCGCGCCGCTCTGGACCGCGTCCTGGACGTCGAGGCCGGCGCAGAAGCTGGGCCCCTCGCCGGAGAGCACGACCGCCCAGACGTCGGCGTTCTCGCGCAGCGAGGCGGCCGCATCGCGCAGGGCCTCGAACATCGCCGTGTCGAGGCCGTTGTGCTTCTCCGGCCGGTTGAGCCGGACGTCTGCGACGTGGTCGGCGATCTCGATCGTCACCCGCTGGTCGGACATGGCGGACATTCTCGCGCGTCCGCCGCCGCGACGCGTGAACGGTTGGCTGCGCGGCCAGGATCAGCGGCCGGGCGTCGACGCGGCGGGGGCGTCGCTGCCGGCGGGCGGGGTCGGTCCCCAGCTGCCGCGGCCGTCGCCGCTGATCGGGTGGCGCGGGCCGCCCTGGACGTCGCTGCCGAGGACCACGTCGCCGACCGCCTTGACCCGCGCCAGGACCTCGCGCACGTCGCTCTGAATCACCTTGCCGCCGTAGCCCTGGATGTCGCTGGTGACGCCCTGGGCGTCGATCCCGGCGTCGCGGGCCAGGTAGAGCGCGCGGGCCATGTGGAAGCCCTGGGTGACGACGATCGCCGTCCGGACGCCGAAGATCCGGCGGGCGCGGACCATCGAGGCGTGGGTGTCGATCCCGGCGTGGTCGGTGAAGATCGCCGCCGGCGGGATCCCGGCCCGCAGCAGCGCGGTCCGCATCGTCCCGGTCTCGTCGTAGCGCCACGCGCGGTGGTCGCCGGTGACCAGGATCCGGTCGACCTTGCCGGCCCGGAACAGCTGCTCGGCCCGCCGCACCCGGTCGGCCAGCATCGCGCTCATCTTGCCGTCGCGGTGGACCATCGCCCCGAGCACGATCGCCACCTGGGCGTGGCGCACGTCGCGGACGTCGTCGGTCGCGCCCGAGCCCTCGGAGAGGACGTAGACGTTGGCGGCGGCGATCAGCAGGCCGGCGAGCAGCAGCAGCGTGCCGAACCAGCGGACGACCCGGAAGCGGCAGAGGCCACGCACGCCGCAGACGGTAGCCGGTCGTGCGTGCAGGGACGCTTGCAGGGGCCCCGGTGGAGCGCGGTCGCGGCGGCGGGTCTCTACCGTCAGAGGGACGCGATGCACGAGTCCCGTCGTCACCGTCCGTCCCGTCCCGCCCCCGATCGGCGCCTCCGGCGACCGGACCCCGGGGACGACTTCGCCTGGGACGACGGTCCGCGACGGCGGCCCCCGCGCGCCGGCGCCGGCGGCGGCGAGCGTCCTCGTCCGCGCCAGCCGCTGCCGCCGGAGACGGGCGACCGGGCCGGCGGACCGCCGCGACCGCCGCGACCGCGTCCGTCGCGCCCCGAGGCCGACCGTCCCCGCCCTCGTCCTCGTCCGGAGGGTCGGTCATCCGGCGCCGACCGCGCCCGCGGCGGCCCGCCGCGGCGGCTGCCGGTCGGCCGCGGGACCCTGGCCGCGCTGGCGGTGCTGGCGCTGCTGGTGGTGCTGCTCGCCGCCGGCCTGATCGTGCGCTCGGCCCACGAGGGCCAGGCGCTGCCCGGTACCCGGGTGGCGGGGGTCGACGTCGGCGGCGCGACCGAGCAGGAGATCGTCCGCCGGCTGCGGCCGCTGCTCGACGCCAAGCGGCCGCTGCGGCTGCGGGCCGAGGGCGAGGAGCTGCGGCTGATCCCGGCCGACGCCGGCTACCGGCTCGACCTGCAGGCGACCGCCCGGGCGGCGGTCGCCGCCGGCCGCGGCGGGCTGCTCGGCGGGCTGCCGCTCGGTCGCCGGCGGGTGGCGGTGCGGGCGACGATCGACGGCAAGGCGCTGGCCAAGGCGGCCGAGCGGATCGCCGCCCGGGTCGACCAGGACCCGTTCCCGGGCGCCCTGACCGTCGACCCGCAGACCCTGAAGGCGTCGACCCGGCCCTCGCGGCCCGGTCGCGCGGTCGACGTCGACGGGCTCGCGCGGGGGATCCGCGGCGAGCTGCTCGGCGGCGGCCGCGGTCCGCTGGCCGTCCCCCAGGAGCCGGTCGACGCGGTCCCGGGCGACCGCCTGCGCGAGCTGGCCGACCAGGCCGAGCGCTACCTGAGGAGCCCGCTGCGGATCACCGGTGCCGGGGCGCCGCTGGAGCTGTCGGGCGGCGAGCTGGCGCGGATCCTGGCGCTGGAGGGCCGCGAGGGCGGCCGTCGGGCCCGGCTCGGCGTCGGCGACGAGCAGATGACGGCGCTGGTCGGGCGGCTGGCCGAGCGCGGCGACCGGCCGGCCCGCAACGCCCGTCCGACCGCGCCCGCGACCGGTCCGATCGAGACCGGCAAGGGCGACGTCAGCTGGCGTCCGCGCCCGGCCGACGTCGGCGTCGTCCCCGCCCGCAGCGGCCGCACGGTCCGTCGCGAGGCGCTGGCGACGGCGATCCGGCGGGCGGTCCGCGACGGCGAGCACACCGTGCGGGTGCCGATGGCGGTGGCCCAGCCGGCGGTCAGCACCGAGGCGGCGCGCAAGGTCGACTCGCTGATCGGCAGCTTCACCACGCCCTACGTGGCGGGCCAGCCGCGGGTGACGAACATCCAGCGGATGGCGCGGACGATCGACAACACGGTGATCCCGGCCGGCGGCACGTTCTCGCTCAACGGCCTGACCGGGGAGCGGACCACGGCCAAGGGCTACGTCGAGGCACCGTTCATCGCCGGCAACAAGATCGAGCCCTCGGTCGGCGGCGGCGTCTCGCAGTTCTCGACCACGATGTACAACGCGGCCTTCTTCGCGGGGCTGCGGCTCGACGCGCACCGGGCGCACAGCCTCTACATCGATCGCTACCCGCCGGGCCGCGAGTCGACGCTGAACTTCCCCGACATCGACCTGAAGTGGACCAACGACACCCAGGCGCCGGTGCTGGTGCGGACCAGCTACGACAGCGCCGGGGTGACGGTGACGCTCTACGGCGACAACGGCGGCCGCCGGGTCCAGGCCAAGGCCGGCGAGCGCGAGCCGGTCGACGGCGGCAACTTCCAGATCACGGTCACCCGCACCGTCCGCTACGCCGACGGCCGCGTCGTCAACCAGCCGACGACCACGCGCTACGAGAACGAGGTCACCGAGGACGAGCCGCAGGAGTAGCGGCGGCGCGGCCGGCGCGGCGGTTCAGCCGGTGGCGTTCGCGCGCCGCCGGGCCCGCAGGCCGCGCCACAGCAGCCAGCCGCCGCCGGCCACGACCACGAGCGCCAGCGCCGGCTTGGCGACCGGTCCGACGGCGTCGCCGACCTGCTCCCACTGCGCGCCGAGCAGGTAGCCGGCCCCGATCAGCAGTGCGTTCCAGGCCAGCGAGCCGAGGACCGTGAAGAGCAGGTACTCCCAGCGCGGCATCCGCAGCAGCCCGGCGGGCAGCGAGACGACGCTGCGGACCCCGGGGATGCAGCGCGCCACCAGCACCACCAGCGGCCCGCGGCGGGCGAACCAGCGCTCGGCGTCGTCGAGCTTGGCCGGGTCGATCCGGCCGATCCGCAGGAACCGCTCGGCGAACGGCCGTCCCCCGCGGCGGGCGGCCTCGTAGAGCACCAGCGCCCCGACCACCGAGCCGGCGGTGCTGGCCAGCAGCACCAACGGCCAGACCAGCTCTCCCCGCTCGACCAGGTAGCCGGCCAGCGGCAGCACCGCCTCGGACGGGATCGGCGGGAACACCGTCTCGGCCAGCATCAGCAGCGCGAGGCCGGCATAGCCGAGGTCGCGGAGGATCTCGGAGAACGACATCGCCCCCGCAGTCTGACGACCAACGAGCGGCAATGCGCCACGATCGGTCCCTCGGTCCGCCGCTCCTGGCCTCGCGTGGCGGTTGACCCCCGGCGTCCGGGTGCCCGCCGCCACGCGAGCGGGAGGGAGCGGGCGACGGCAGGCGGCGGCGGGCATCGGTGCGGACTTGGTGCGGTTTCGGTGCAGGATCGGCGCGGTTCGGGCACCGTCCGCCCCTTGTTCCGGCACGGCGGCCGGCCGCACGATCGCCGGCATGGACTCGTGGCGTCGAGCGGTGGCGATCGCCGACCGGCAGGGCGGGGTGATCGGCCGCGGGCAGCTGGCGGCGGCCGGGATCACCCCGACCACCGTCGACCGGCGGCGCGCGGCCGGGATCCTCCACCGCCGCCAGCCCGGCGTCTACGCGGTCGGGCGGCCGACCGTGTCGCCCTACGGGGCGGCGTTCTCGGCGGTCCTGGCCACGCGGGGAGCGGGCGCGCTGGCCGCTCGCAGCGCGCTGGCGGCGGTCGCTGCCCTGCCGTGGCCGTCACGGCCCGAGGTGATCGTCACCGGCGGCACGCGGCGGATCCCGGACGTCGCCGTCCGCCGCACCCGCCACCTGCCCGAGGACGACCTCTGGACCGACCAGCACGGCCTGCGGATCTGCCGCTGGCCACGGGCGATCGTCGACCTGGCGGCGTCCGGCACCGTCGTCCAGCTGCAGGACGCGCTCGACGGGGTCGAGCGGCAGGGGCTGCTCAACCTGCCGCGGCTGGAGGCCGCGATCGCCGCCCACCGACGACCGGGGCTGCCGAAGCTGCGGCGGGCGCTCGAGCCGTTCCTGACCCTGACCGACGAGGAGCACCGCAGCCTGCTGGAGCGGTTCGCGACCGTCGCCCTGCGACGGGCCGGGATCGACGGCTTCGCCCTCAACGCGCCGTTCCGGCTGCCCGGCGGCCGCACGATCGTGATCGACCTGCTGTTCGCGGCGGCCGGGCTGGCCGTCGAGATCGACGGTCGCGCCACCCACGAGCGCGCTCGCCAGTTCCAGGAGGACCGCCGGCGCGACCGCGAGCTGCTGAAGCTCGGCATCCGCTCGGCGCGGTTCACCTGGCAGGACGTGCGCTTCCGCCCGGCCCAGGTCTGCCGCGACGTCGACACCCTGCTCGCCCGCTCGCGTGGCGGATAGGCCCCGGACGCCGGGGGTCAGCCGCCACGCGAGGCTGAGCGCCCGCGGCCGGCCGAGCCCTACGACGGCGCGTCGCCGCGGGCCTTGCGCTTGGCCAGCTTCTGGCGCTGCGTGGTGTCGAGCACGGCCTTGCGCAGGCGGACGTGGTTCGGGGTCACCTCGACCTGCTCGTCGTCGGCGATGAACTCGAGCGCCTGGTCGAGCGTCATCTCGCGCGGGGGCGCGATCTTCACCAGCTCCTCGGCGGTCGAGGAGCGGATGTTGGTGACCTTGCGCTCGCGGACGGCGTTGACGTCGAGGTCCTCGGCGCGGCGGTTCTCGCCGATCACCGAGCCCTCGTAGACCTCGTCGCCGACGCTGACGAAGAGCGATCCGCGGTCCTGCAGGGCGATCACGGCGTAGGTGGTGATCTTGCCCGCGCGGTCGCAGACCAGCGAGCCGGACTGGCGCGAGCGGATCTCGCCCGCCCAGGCGTCCCAGCCGTCGAAGATCGAGTGCATCATCCCGGCGCCGCGGGTCTGGGTCAGGAACTCGGTCCGCATGCCGATCAGGCCGCGGGCGGGGATCCGGTAGTCGAGCCGGATCCAGCCGCTGCCGTGGCCGCCCATGTTCAGCATCTGGCCCTTGCGCTCGGCCATCAGCTGGGTGACCGCGCCCAGGTGCTCCTCCGGGACGTCGATCGTGACCGCCTCGTAGGGCTCCTCGCGCTTGCCGTCGTCGGTGGTCCGGACCAGCACCCGCGGCTTGCCGACCGTCAGCTCGAAGCCCTCGCGGCGCATGTTCTCCACCAGCACCGCCAGCTGCAGCTCGCCGCGGCCGTGGACCTCCCAGGTGTCCGGCCGCTCGGTCGGGACGACCTTCAGCGAGACGTTGCCGATCAGCTCCTGCTCCAGCCGGCCCTCGATCATCCGGGCGGTCAGCTTGTCGCCGTCGCGACCGGCCAGCGGCGAGGTGTTGACGCCGATCGTCATCGCCAGCGAGGGCTCGTCGACGGTGATCGGCGGCAGCGGCCGCGGGTCGTCGACGTCGGTCAGGGTGTCGCCGAGGACGATGTCGGGGAAGCCGGCGATCGCGGCGATCTCGCCCGGGCCGATCTCCTCCGCCGGGACCCGCTCCAGGCCCTCGGTCTTGAACAGCTCGCCGACCTTCGCCTTCACCTGGGTGCCGTCGCGCTTGGCCCAGGTCACCTGCTGCCCGCGGCGGAGCGTGCCGTGGGTGATCTTCGAGATCGCCAGCCGGCCCAGGTAGGGCGACGCGTCGAGGTTGCCGACCTGCGCCTGCAGCGGGTGGTCGGGATCGTGGCGCGGGGCCGGGATCGCGGCCAGCACGCCGTCCAGCAGCTCGCTGAGGTCGTCGGCCAGCTCGTCGGGGCGGATGCCGGCGCGGCCGTCGCGGCCGATCGCGTAGTAGACCGGGAACTCCAGCTGGTCGTCGTCGGCGTCCAGCTCCAGGAACAGCTCCTCGACCTGGCCGACGACCTCCTCGATCTGGGCGTCGGGGCGGTCGATCTTGTTGACGACCAGGATCACCGGCAGCTTCGCCTCGAGCGCCTTGCGGAGCACGAAGCGGGTCTGGGGGAGGGGGCCCTCGGCGGCGTCGACCAGCAGCACGACGCCGTCGACCAGCGCCAGGCCGCGCTCGACCTCGCCGCCGAAGTCGGCGTGGCCGGGGGTGTCGACGATCGTGACCGTCGTGTCCTTCCAGCGGATGACCGTGTGCTTGGCGAGGATCGTGATCCCGCGCTCGCGCTCCTGGTCGTCGGAATCCATGATCCGCTCGGTGTCCTCGCCGCGCTGCAGCGACCCGGACTGGCGCAGCATGGCGTCCACCAGCGTCGTCTTCCCGTGGTCGACGTGGGCGACGATCGCGACGGTGCGCAGGTCTTCTCGTACGGCGGTCATGCGAGCAACAAGGGTAGGGACCACCGCGAGCGGCCGGGTCCCGCCGACCCGCGGGAGGACGGCGCACGCGGCGGGCGCCCGCCGCGCGAGGGTCTACGCTCGGTCGATGACGTCCGCGCTCGAGGCTCGTGGTCGGGCCCGTCGCGGGCTGCTCGCGGCGGCGCTGGCCGGCCTGCTCGCGGGGGCGCTGGTGGCGCCGGCGACGGCGGTCGTCGGCGGGGCCCGGGCGACGCCGCGGGCCCACGCGGCGGTCGTCTCGCTGGCCGACGCCTGCACCGCGACGCTGGTCGCGCCCGACCGGCTGCTGACCGCCGGCCACTGCGCCAGCCACGTCGATCCCGGGGTCACGCGGGTCCGGATCGGCGGCGCGGCCTACGTCGCCGCGCGGGTCGCCCGCCACCCGCGGTTCCGCTACCAGCTGCCGGCCTACCCGGCCCAGCCCGACCACGACCTGGCGATCGTCGAGCTCGACCGGCCGGTGCCCGACATCGCCCCGGTGGCGCTCTCGACCCGCCCCGTCCGCCGCGGCGAGCGGCTGCGGCTGCTCGGCTACGGGACCAGCGACCCGCGCCGGCCGGGCCGCTTCGGCGTCCTGCGGACGGCGCGGCTGGTGGTCCGCTCGGCCACGGTCTGCCGCCACGCGATCGCCCGCGCCGATCCCGACCAGAAGTCCCAGTTCCACCCGACCCGGATGCTCTGCACCCAGGATCCGGACGGCCGCGCGCCCTACGCGTCGGGCTGCAACGGCGACAGCGGCGGCCCGTTGCTGCGCTGGGACCGGGAGCGCCGCCGGTCGCTGCTGGTCGGGGTCGACTCGTGGGGCGTGGCCTGCGGCGCGCAGCACGGCGATCCCGAGGTCTTCGTGCGGGTCGCCGGCTTCCGCGCCTTCGTGCTCGACCCGCGGCCGGCCTGGGCCAGTGCGCGGATCCGCGACCCGTGGGACGCGGCGGCCGACGCCGCCGGCTGATCCGGTCACCGAACGGTCACACCGCGGCCGCGCGGGCGCTGGTGTGATCGACGCGTCCCGGCGGTCGCCCCCTCGCAGCCGGCTTCCCGGCACGACCGCCCCGCATCCCCCCGGAGGTCCCGCGTGTCGTCCCTGACCCGTCGAACGCTGCTGCGCACCGGCCTGGCCGGCGCCACCGTCGCCGCCACGGCCGGCTTCCCGGTCGCGCCGTCGTTCGCCCGCTCCCGCCCGCGCTTCCCGTCGAGCCCGTGGGCGCTCGGCGTCGCCTCGGGCGATCCGTCGTCCGACGGCGTCGTGCTCTGGACGCGGCTGGCGACCGACGGGCTGGGCGTCGACCCGATCGCGTACGACCGGATCCAGGTCCGCTGGGAGATCGCCGAGGACGACCGCTTCCGCCGCGTCGTCCGCCGCGGCGTGGCGATCGCCGACCGCGACGCGGCCCACAGCGTCCACGTCGAGGTCGAGGGCCTGCGCCCGCACCGCAGCTACTGGTACCGGTTCGCGGCCGGCGACGAGGTCAGCCCGGTCGGCCGCACCCGCACCGCGCCCGACCTGCGCGCCACCCCGGCCTCGCTGGCGTTCGCGTTCGCGTCCTGCCAGCAGTTCGAGCACGGCTTCTACACCGCCTGGCGCCACGTCGCCGAGGAGGACCTGGACCTGGTCCTGCACCTCGGCGACTACATCTACGAGCACGGCACCGACGTCTACAAGTCGGAGAACGGCAACGTCCGCCACCACGTCGGCGACGAGATCACCAGCCTCTTCGACTACCGCCGCCGCTACGCCCAGTACCGCTCCGACGCCGACCTGCGGGCCGCCCACGCCGCGCACCCGTTCGTCGTCACCTGGGACGACCACGAGGTCGACAACAACTACGCCGGGCTGGTGCCGGAGGACGGCCAGACCGCCGAGGCGTTCCGGGCCCGGCGGGCGGCGGCCTACCAGGCCTACTGGGAGCACATGCCGCTGCGCCGGCGGCAGCGGGCGAAGGGCCCGGACATGCGGCTCGACCGGACGCTGGAGTACGGCCAGCTGGCCCAGTTCGCGGTCCTCGACACCCGTCAGTTCCGCAGCGACCAGGCCTGCGGCGACGGCACCAAGGCGCCCTGCGACGCCTGGGCCGATCCCGCGCGCACGTTCCTCGGCGACGACCAGGAGCGGCGGGTGCTGCGCGACCTGGGCCGCTCGTCGGCGCGCTGGAACGTGATCGCCAACCAGGTGCCGCTGACCGCGATCGACCAGAAGGCCGGCGACGGGCTGACGCTCTACATGGACGGCTGGGCCGGCTACCCGGTGGCGCGCGAGCGGTTCCTGCAGGGGATCGTCGACCGCCGGGTCCGCAACCCGCTGGCGATCACCGGCGACGTCCACTCGAACTGGGCCTGCGAGATCAACCGCGACACCCGGGTGCCGGACTCGCAGCGGGTCGGGGTCGAGCTGATCGGCACCTCGATCACCTCGACCGGCGACGGCAACGACAGCCAGCCGGCGCAGCTGGCCGACAACCCGCAGGTCAAGTGGTACAGCCGCCGGCGCGGCTACGTGCGGGTGGCGGTCGACGCCCGCGAGGCCCGCGCCGACTACCGCACGGTCGACTACGTCAGCCGCCCCGGCGCGCCGATCCGGACCGCGCGCCGGTTCGTGATCGAGGACGGCACGCCGGCTCTGCGGGCGGCCTGAGCCGGTCAGCCGGCGATCGGCGGCGCCAGCCGCGCAAAGCCCTCCTGGCGGCGGTAGGGGAAGTGGGGGTAGGGGGCCGGCTGGGCGCTGACCGCGTCGAGCCGGCCCCGCTGCTCGTCGCTCAGCCGCCAGCCGACCGCGCCGAGGTTGTCGCGCAGCTGCTCGGCGTTGCGGGCGCCGACGATCACCGAGGCGACGGTCGGCCGCGTCAGCAGCCAGTTGAGCGCCACCTGGGGGACGGTCCGGCCGGTCTCGCCGGCGACCTGCTCCAGCACGTCGACCACGTCGTAGAGCCGTTCGTCGTCGACCGGCGGCCCGAACGCCGCGGTCCGGTGCAGGCGGCTGCCGTCGGGCAGCGGGGCGCCGCGGCGGATCCGACCGGTCAGGCGGCCCCAGGCGAGCGGGCTCCAGACCAGCGCCCCGACGCCGTGCTTGGCGCCGAGCGGCATCAGGTCCCACTCGTAGTCGCGGCCGACGAGCGAGTAGTAGACCTGGTGGGCGACGTAGCGCGGCCAGCCGTGGCGGTCGGCGACGGCGAGCGCGTCCATCAGCTGCCAGCCGGGGAAGTTCGAGACGCCGACGTAGCGCAGCTTGCCGGCCCGGACCAGCGCGTCGAGCGTCGACAGCACCTCCGCGACCGGCGTCCCGGCGTCGTGGGCGTGGAGCTGGAAGAGGTCGATCCGGTCGGTTCGCAGCCGCCGCAGCGCGGCGTCGACCGCGGCCACGATCCGGCTCCGCGAGGTGCCGCCGTCGCGGGGGTCGTCGCTCAGCGGCAGGCCGGCCTTGGTCGAGATCAGGACCTCGTCGCGGCGACCTTCGAGGGCGGCGCCGAGGACCTCCTCGGAGGCGCCGTCGGAGTAGACGTCGGCGGTGTCGAAGAGCGTCACCCCGGCCTCCAAGCAGATGTCGATCAGCTCGCGCGCCTCGCGGACGCCGCTGTCGCCCCAGGCCCCGAACAGCGGCCCGCGGCCGCCGAAGGTGCCGGCCCCGAAGCTCAGCTCGGGGACCAGCAGCCCCGAGTCGCCGATCCGTCGGTACTCCATCGTCGTTTCTCCTCTAAAGGGAATGCAGTTCCATTAGGAAGGTAGCGCAGTCGGGCGGGCTAATGGTTCTCGGGTCCCGTTAGGATGGCGGCATGGAGCAGCCGCAGACGCGACCGGGGGGACGGACGGCGCGGGTCCGCGAGGCGGTGTTGGCCGCGACCCGCGACGCGCTCGCCGCCCGCGGGCTGGACGGGATCGACCTCGGTGCGGTCGCCGCGGCCGCCGACGTCGGCAAGACCACGGTCTACCGCCGCTGGGGCAGCGCCACCGCGCTGGTCGCCGACCTGCTGGACCAGATGGCCGACCGGGCCGGCGACCGGGTCGACCGCGGGTCGCTGCTGGCCGACCTGGAGGAGAACGCCGGCCGCGTCCAGCGGACCCTCGCCGACCCGCAGGAGGGGCGGCTCTACGCGGCGCTGGTGGCGGCGGCGACCTGCGACGAGCGGGCGGCCGCGGCGCTGGAGCGGTTCTACGAGCGGCGGGTGGCGGTCTGGGCGGGCTGCGTCGAGGACGCCGTCGCGCGCGGCGAGGTCCCCGCCGGCACCGACGCGGCGGCGGTGGTGCGGGCGGTCTCGGCGCCGCTCTACTACCAGCGGCTGACCCGCGGCCGGCCGCCCGCGCCGGCCGACGCGCGGCGGGCGGCCGCGGCGGCGGTGGCGGCAGCCGCGGCGGGCGTCTTCGTGCGCGACGGCGACGGCTGAGCGGCGGCCCGCCAGGTCGGCGGGGGACGGCCGCCCGGCGCCGTAGCGTTGGCGTCGTCGTCTTCCGGAGGTCCCTCACCGTGCTCCGCTTCGTTCCCGCCGTTGCCGTCGCCGTCCTGGCCGTGGTCGCCACCGTGCTGGCGCTGGCCGTCGGCGCCGGCTGGTGGTGGGCGGCGGTCCCGCTGCTGGCCCTGACCGCGCTGGCCGGCTGGGACCTGGTCCAGACGCGGCACGTGGTGCTGCGGACCTATCCCCTGACCGGGCACCTGCGGTGGGTGGCGGAGGACCTGCGGCCGGAGATCCAGCAGTACTTCGTCGAGAGCGACACCGACGGCCGGCCGTTCGACCGCGACACCCGCTCGATCGTCTACGAGCGGGCGAAGGGAGTCGAGGACGAGTCGCCGTTCGGGACCGAGCTCGATCTGGACGCGGTCGACCGCGAGTACCTGGTGCACTCGATGGCCCCGGTCGACCCGCCGGCGGCCGACGCCCCGCAGCCGCGGGTGACCGTCGGCGGGCCGGACTGCACGCGGCCCTACGAGATGGCGCTGCTGAACGTCTCGGCGATGAGCTTCGGGGCGCTGTCGCAGAACGCGATCCTGGCGTTGAACGAGGGGGCGCGGATCGGCGGCTTCGCCCACGACACCGGCGAGGGCGGGATGTCGAAGTACCACCGCGAGCCGGGCGGGGACCTGGTCTGGGAGATCGGCACCGGCTACTTCGGGGCGCGGACGAAGGACGGCGACTTCGACCCCGAGCGGTTCCGCGACCAGGCGGCGCTGCGGCAGGTGAAGATGGTCTCGCTGAAGGTCTCGCAGGGCGCGAAGCCGGGGATCGGCGGGGTGCTGCCGGGGGCGAAGGTGACGGCCGAGATCGCCGCCGCGCGCGAAGTGCCGATCGGCCAGACGTGCGTCTCGCCGCCGGGGCACCGGGTCTACTCGACCCCGCGCGAGCTGGTCGAGTTCGTGGCCCGGATGCGCGAGCTGGCCGACGGCAAGCCGGCCGGGTTCAAGTTCTGCGTCGGCTCGCGGGTCCAGTTCCTGGCCGTCTGCAAGGCGATGGTCGAGACCGGGGTGACGCCCGACTTCATCATCGTCGACGGGGCCGAGGGCGGGACGGGGGCGGCGCCGCTCGAGTTCGAGGACCACGTCGGGCTGCCGCTGACCGAGGGCCTGTTGTTCGTCCACAACGCGTTGGTCGGCTGCGGCCTGCGCGACCGGATCCGGATCGGCGCCAGCGGCAAGGTCGCCACCGGGGCCGACATCGTCAAGCGCATCATCCAGGGGGCCGACTTCACCAACTCGGCCCGGGCGATGATGTTCGCCGCGGGGTGCATCCAGGCCGAGCGCTGCCACACGAACACCTGCCCCTCCGGCGTGGCGACCCAGGACCCGAAGCGCTACCGCTCGCTGGTGGTGTCGGACAAGGCCCCGCGGGTGGCCCGGTACCAGGCGGCGACCGTCCACAGCGCCCAGCGGATGATGGCGGCGATGGGCGTGCGCGATCCCGCCGACCTGCGGCACGCCCAGCTCCGCCGCCGCGTCGGCTCGGCCTGGTCGGCCAACTACGCCGAGCTGTACGACTGGCTCGACGAGGGCGAGCTGCTGCGCGAGCCGCCCGAGGCCTGGCGTCCCTGGTGGACCGCCGCGCATCCCGACCGCTTCGAGATCGACCACGTGGCGCTGTCGGAGAAGGACCTGCGGCGGCGGGGGCCGATGTCGGCTTGAGGAGTGGCGCGGGCTTCGGCCGGTCGGGGTTCGGCTGGCCTGGTTTCGGCTGGCCGGTGGGGATGGCTGGTCAGGTCCGCGGGTGGCGTGGTCGTTCGGGGGCTGGACAGCTGGCCGGTGAGGGTGCCGTCGCCGGGTTGGTCGGGTGGGCGGTGGCGGCTCCGGCGGGCCTGACTGGCCTTCGGCGGGGGCACGTAGGGGAGGGAGACCTGGGCCGTGGTGGCGCGGGGCGGGGTCGGGTGGTGGCGGGGAGCGGCTGGGAGGCGAATGCGGCGTTGGGGCGGGCGCCCGTCGCCAGATGTGACGTTTCGGTCGCTGGCCGGGAAGAACGTCACATGCCGGCGGCCCCCACCCGCCCCATGCGACGTTCGCGGCCGCGGGCGGGGGCGAACGTCACACGGCGGACGGAGCGGCTGGGGCATGTGACGTTGGCCTCCCGCCGGGGCAGGGGCGGAATGACGCCGCTGCCGTGCGGCTGATCCCGCCGACGCCGCCCCGAACCGCCACCAGCCCCCGCTCCCGTACGTGCCTCTGACGAAGGCCAATCAGGCCCGCCGGAGCCGCGGCCCGCTCGCCTGACCGACCCGGCCACGGCACGCTCACCGGCCAGCTGCCCACGCCCCGAGCCACCACGCCACCCGCCGACCACGCCGACGCGCCCCACCCACCGCCATATAGTTCGCTAAACTAATTACCAGTGCGAACTACGTCCGACGACGATCCAGCCGAGCTGGCCGCGCATCTGCGGATCACGATCGCCCGCGCCGCGCGGCGGCTGCGGCAGACGAGCGACCCCGACCATCCCGATCTGGGCCCGACGCTCGGTGCCGCGCTGGCGACGATCGCCCGGCACGGGCCGCTGACGCCGAGCGAGCTGGCCGAGCGGGAGCGGATCCGGCGCCCGTCGGCCACGCGAATCGTGGCCAAGCTGGAGCAGCACGGCTACCTGGTCCGGCACAGCGATCCCGAGGACGGGCGCTCCTGCCGGGTCGCGATCACCGACGCCGGCCAGGCCCACCTGGCCGAGGTCCGGTCGCGCAAGACCGCGTTCCTCGCCCGGCGGGTCGAGCGGCTCTCGGCCGCCGACCGCCAGACCCTCGAACGGGCCGCGACGCTGATCGAGCAGCTGCTCGACGACGACGGCCCGGCCGCGACCCCGAACGACACCCACCTCACGCCCGCGACGGCGGCGACGAAGGGAGCCCGATGACGGAGACCCTCCACCGCACCTTCGACTCACTGCACGTCCCCAACTACCGGCGCTACTTCGCCGGCCAGGTCGTCTCGGTCAGCGGCAACTGGATCCAGAACGTCGCCGCGATGTGGCTGATGGTCCAGCTGACCGGCGACGGGCTCGCCGTCGGCCTGACCGCCGCCCTCCAGTTCCTGCCGCTGATGCTCTTCGGCGCCTGGGGCGGGCTGCTCGCCGACCGCGTCGACAAGCGGCGGCTGCTGATCGCCACCCAGACCGCGCTGATGCTGCCCGCGGTCGTGCTCGCCGTCACCACCGCGACCGGGATCGTCACCCCGCTGGTCGTCTACGCGATGGTCTTCCTGCGCGGCGCCGCGATGGCGATCGACAACCCCGCCCGCCAGTCGCTGCCGATCGAGCTGGTCGGCCCCGACCGCCTGGTCAACGCCGTCGCCCTCAACAGCGTCGTGATCCAGAGCGCGCGGATCGTCGGCCCGGGCATCGCCGGCGCCACGATCGCGCTGGTCGGGATCGCCTGGTGCTTCGTGCTCGACGCCCTCACCTTCGTGGCGATGATCGCCGCCCTCTGGCGGCTCGACCCCGACCAGATGCACGTCGCCCCCCGCGCCGAGCGCCGCCCCGGCGCCGTCCGCGAGGGCGTCCGCTACGTCCGCCGCACCCCGACGCTGCTGATCCCGCTGGGGATGATGGCCCTGATCGGCCTGCTCTCCTTCAACTTCCAGATCGTGCTGCCGCTGATGGCCCACGACACCTGGCAGGGGACCGCCACCACCTTCACCCTCCTGACCATGACGATGGCCGTCGGCTCGGTGATCGGCGCGCTCGTCGCCGGCGCCCGCGCCCGCGTCACCCCGCGGCTGCTGGTCGGCGCCGCCACGCTCTTCGGCGGCTTCCAGCTGCTGGCCGCCGTCGCCCCCAGCCTGCCGCTCCAGGTCGCCCCGCTGATCCTGCTCGGGATGGCCTCGGTGACCTTCTCCGCCGGCGTCAACTCGACCCTCCAGCTGGAGGTCGAGCCGGCGATGCGCGGCCGGGTGATGGCGCTCTACTCGCTGGTCTTCCTCGGCTCGACCCCGATCGGCGCCCCGCTCGTCGGCTGGATCGCCGGCGCCGCCGGGCCGCGGGTCGGGATGGCGATCGGCGGGATCGCCGCGCTGGTCGCCGCCGCCGGCGCGGCCGCCGCCTACGCCGCCGATCAGCGGGCGCGCCAGAGCCCGCGCGTGAACAGCGCCAGCACGGTGAACAGCTCCAACCGGCCGAGCAGCATCAGGAAGCTCAGGCCCAGCAGCCCCGAGTCGGGCACCTCGGCGTAGGACTCGATCCCGCCCAGGCGCCCGAGCCCGGGACCGACGTTGAAGAGGCAGGCCGCGGCGCCGGAGAAGGCCGACAGCAGGTCGTAGCCGGCCGCGGCCAGCAGCGCCGCCCCGCCGACCAGGGCGATGAAGGCGACCGCCATGAAGCCGAACGCCGCCCGCACCGTGTCGTCGGTGACCGGCTTGCCGCCGATCCGCACCACCACGATCCGCTGCGGCGCGATCTGGCGCTGGATCTCGGCCCGGACGCCGCCGAAGAGCGTCATCCAGCGGCGGACCTTGAAGCCGCCGGTCGTCGACCCGACCATCCCGCCCGAGGCGATCGCGATCAGCACCAGCAGCCGCGCCTCCTCGCCCCAGCTGTCGGGATCGGCGGTGGTGAAGCCGGTCCCGGTCACGATCGAGGCCGAGGTGAAGAGCCCGTCGAGCGCCGAGCGCGGCGCGTCGCCGCCGTGGGCCGCGATCGCCAGCAGCACCCCGATCGCGAGGATGAACAGCAGGTAGGCCCGCAGCTCCGCCCAGTGGTGGCCGATCCCGCGCCGCAGCACCAGCCGCCACCAGACCACGTAGCTGACGCCCGCGGCCACCATCAGCACGAACATCGCGATCTCGACCGGTGCCGAGTCGAAGCCGCCGGCCGAGGCGGTGCGGGTCGAGAAGCCGCCGCTGGCCACCATCGACATCGCGTGGTTGATCGCCTCCCACGGCGTCAGGCCGACCAGCAGCAGCACCACCAGCGCGACCGCGGTCGCCGCCAGGTAGAGCTGGGCGGTGATCCGGGCCGTGTCGCGCATCTGCGGGGCGACGGTCTCCTCGGTCGCGCGGCTGGTCTCGCCGAGCAGCACTCGCCGCGCCGCGCCGCCCGCCGCCGGCGCGACCGCGACGAGCAGGACGACGATGCCGATGCCGCCGATCCAGTGGCTCAGCGAGCGCCACAGCAGCACCGCGTGGGCCTGGCCGTCGACGTCGGCGATCGCGGTCGCGCCGGTGGTGGTGATCCCGCTGGTGCCCTCGAAGATCGCCTGCGCCAGCCGCGGCGTGGCGTCGCTCAACAGCAGCGGGACGGCGGCGAAGAGGCTCGTCGCCAGCCAGGTCAGGCCGGCGGCCATCAGCCCGTCGCGGCCGGTCGGGGTCGGCATCGCGCGGCCGACCCACGAGCGCCGCAGCAGCAGCGTCAGGATCGTCGCCGCGACCGCGGTCCCGCCGAACGCCCCCACCGCCCGCTGGTCGGTGATCGCCGCCACCAGCGTGCAGAGCAGCGCCGCCGCGGCCATCGCGACCGCGCCGGCGGTCAGCGCGCGGCGGGTCAGCGGGCCGAAGCGGGCGCCGATCGGCGAGCGCCGGACGCGGGCGGCGGAGCGACGCGCGGCCCGCGCCCGCGACGCGCGGTCGAGCGCCGGGGCGGGCCGGCGGCTCACGACCCGAGCACCGAGCCGAGCTTGGCCGCGCCGTTGCCGGTCGCCAGCACCAGCAGCACGTCGCCGCCGGCGAAGCGGTCGATCTGGCCCGGGAAGCGGACCTCGCCGTCGCGGACCACCGCCGCCAGCAGCGTCTCGCGCGGGAGCGCGCCGACCAGCGGCCGCCGGCAGAGCGGGCTGCCGTCGCCGATCCGGTACTCCAGCGCCTCGAGCCCGTCGACCAGCAGCGTGCTCTTGCGGGCCCCGGTCCCGCGCGAGGTCCGCAGCATCCGCTCGGCGGCGGCCAGCCGCGGGGCGACCGTGCCGTCGACCCCGAGCGCCTCGGCCAGCGGCGTGAACTCCTCGCGCGAGAGCACCGCCTGGACCAGCCCGATGTCGAGCCGGTCGGCGTGGGTGCAGGCCAGCAGCGTCGTCCGGTCGTCGCCGGCGCAGGAGACGAACGCGTCGCAGGTGTCGACGCCGGCCTCGCGCAGCGCGTCCTCCGAGGCGCCCTCCTCCCACAGCACCTCGATCGTGCGGTCGGACAGCTCCTCGGCCGCCTCCCGCGCCAGCGCTTCGTCGGGCTCCAGGACCACGATCTCGCGGCCGGCGGCGGCCAGCCGGGCGGCCAGCGCGACGCCGATCTGACCGGCCCCGAAGATCGCCACCCGGTGGACCGGCTGGGCGTCGGGGTCGATCTCGCGACAAGCCTCCTTCAGCTGCTCGCGCGGGCAGGCCAGCACCAGGTGGTCGCCGGGCAGCGGGGTGGTGTCCTTGTTCGTCAGGTGCACGCGGCCCTCGCGCAGCAGCGCCACGATCCGCGAGTCGGTGACGTGGGGGCGGGTGCTGATCGCGCGGCGGGCGGCCGGCGAGCCCTCGGTGACGATGCACTCGGCCAGCGCCAGCCGGTCGTCGACGAAGGTCTCCACCCGCACCGCGCCGCGGACCCGCAGCGCCCGCTCCAGGTCGCCGACCGCGGCCAGCTCGGGGCTGACGAGCAGGTCGATCCCGAGCGTCCCGGCGACCGAGTCCTCGCCCTCGGCGTAGTAGTCCGCGTCGCGGACCCGGGCCATCGTCTGGGGCGGGTTGTCCGGGTTCTGCTCGCGGGCCAGCAGGCAGGCGAGCAGGTTGGTGGCGTCGCTGGCGGTGACGGCGACGAACAGGTCGGCCTCGCCGGCCCGGTGCTCGGCCAGCTCGCGCGGGCTGACGGCGTCGGCCCGCTCGACCCGCACGTCGAGCCCGGAACGGGAGCGGCGCAGCAGCAGGTCCCGGTCGCGGTCGAGCACGACCACCTCGTGCTGCTCCCGCGCCAGGTGGCCCGCCAGGTACCACCCCACCTCGCCCGCACCCACGATCAGCGCACGCATCGCGACAACCATGCCTGATCCGGGGGACGGCGGCGTCACGCCCCGCTCGCGGACGGCGGTGGAGCCGGTCGCTGCGCTTCACTTGGGGTCATGAGCCCGCATCGGATCGACCTCGTCGGCGCCGGCGACGTCGGCGCCCTGGTCCCGCTGATGGAGGCCTACTGCGGCTTCTACGAGCAGACGGAGAAGATCCCGCCGGCCCCGGCCGACGCGCTCGAGGACCTGGCTCGGGCGCTGGTCGCCGACCCCGAGCGGCACGGCGTCCAGCTGCTCGCCCGCCGCGAGTCGGACGGGACCGCGGTCGGCTTCGCGACGGTCTACTGGACCTGGTCGACGATCGACGCGGCCCGGATCGCCGTCCTCTACGACCTCTACGTGGCCCCGAGCGATCGCGGCAGCGGCCTGGCCGAGGCGCTGATCGCCGCCGCCCGCGACCAGGCCCGCCGCCACGGGGTGCGGGCGCTGACCTGGACGACGGCGCCCGGCAACGCGCGGGCGCAGGCGGTCTACGACCGGCTCGGGGCGTCGCGCTCGACCTGGATCGAGTACGAGCTGCCGGTCTAGTCCAGCGGCCCGCAGGCGAGCGTCGGCAGCCCGCCCGGCGCGCCCTCCCGCAGCAGCCGCAGCAGCGCCGGGCCGTCGAGGTGCTGCTCGACCAGGTCGCCGAGCGCGTCCAGCCGCCGCTCGCGGACCTCGGCGAAGCGGACGTCGCCGGGACGGAACCCGCGGCCGGCGGTTGCCGCCGCCCAGCCGAGCAGCGCCCGCCGCGCCTCGTCGTGCTCCAGCAGCCCGTGCCACGAGCTGCCGACGACCGTCCCGACCACGCAGCCCTCGTCGGCCGGATCGGCCTCGCCGCCGGCCGCGGCGACCGGATCGGCGTCGATCAGGCGGAGGCCGCCGTGGCGGACGACCCGGCCGTGGCGGATCTCGTAGCCGCCGGCGTCGACCCCCGGCCCGTCGGCCGCGAGCGCCCCGTCGCCGCCGACCCGCAGCCGCCCCGTCCGCCGGCGGGTGATCTTGTCGGCCGCCATCGCCGTCCGGACCGGCAGCAGGCCGAGCCCGGGGACGGTGCCGTCGCCGGTCTCGATCCCGTCGTCCTCGACCTGCTCGCCGAGCATCTGGTACCCGCCGCAGACGCCGAGGATCGCCCGCCCGCGCGCCGCCCGCTCGCGCAGCACCTGGTCGAGGCCGTCGGCCCGCAGGTGCTCGAGGTCGGCGACCGTCGCCTTGCTGCCGGGCAGGACCACCAGGTCGGCCTCGCGCAGCAGGTCGGGGTCGCGGGTCAGCCGCAGGTCGACCTCGGGCTCGACGGCGAGCGCGTCGAGGTCGGTGAAGTTGCTGATCCGGCGCAGGCCGACGACCGCCACCCGCAGCGCGTCGGCGGCGCTCGAACGGCGGTCGAAGCGGCGCAGCGCCAGGCCGTCCTCGGCGTCCAGCTCCAGCCCCTCGGCCCACGGGACGACCCCCAGCAGCGGCCGCCCGGTCAGCCGCTCCAGCGCCGCCACGCCCGGCTCCAGCAGTCCCGGGTCGCCGCGGAACTTGTTGATCACGGTGCCGGCGATCAGCGCCTGGTCGGCCGGGTCGAGCAGCGCGATCGTCCCGTAGTGGGCGGCCAGGACGCCGCCGCGGTCGATGTCTCCGACGACGATCGTGGGGATCGACGCGGCCCGCGCCAGGCCCATGTTCACGAAGTCGCCCTCGCGGAGGTTGATCTCGGCCGGGCTGCCGGCGCCCTCGCAGATCACCGCGTCGAAGCGGCCGCGGAGCGTCGCCAGGCTGTCGAGCACGGCATCGCGCAGCTCGGCCCGCAGCCGCCGGTAGTCGCGGGCGCCGGCGGTCCCGAACGGCCGTCCCAGCAGCACCACCTGGCTGACGCGGTCGCCGGTCGGCTTCAGCAGCACCGGGTTCATCAGCGCCTCGGGCTCGATCCCGCAGGCGGCGGCCTGGACCGCCTGGGCGCGGCCCAGCTCCAGCCCGTCCGGGGTCACGGCCGCGTTGAGGGCCATGTTCTGGGCCTTGAAGGGCGCCACCCGCACGCCCTGGCGCGCCAGCCAGCGGCAGATCCCGGCGGTCAGCAGCGACTTGCCGGCGTCCGAGGTGGTGCCGGCCACCAGCAGCGTCCCGGCGGGCGCCGACGGGTCGAGCGGGCGGGTGCGGGGGACGGGCGGCACGGACGGGATCCTGACGGGTGGGGTCGCTGTCGGGTCGGCGGTCAGCGTCGCCCGCGGCGGAGGCCGGGCCGCAGCGCGACGGCCGCGGCGGCGAGCGCGGCCAGCGCGCCGACCCGCAGCGACAGCCGCGCGGCCCGCTCCAGGTCGGCCGGCTCGGGGGCGCGGCCGTCGCCCAGCTCGGGCCGCTCCTCGACCCGGCCGCCGTAGACGTTGCGCCCGCCCAGCCGGACCCCGAGCGCGCCGGCGAAGGCGGCCTCGACCCGGCCGGCGTTGGGGCTCGGGTGGCGGTGGCCGTCGCGGCGCCAGGTCCGCCAGGCCCCGCCCGCCGAGCCGCCGACGGTGGCCGCGGCCAGGCAGGTCAGCGCGGCGCCGCCGCGGGCCGCCGGCCAGCCGGCGACGTCGTCGGCGCGGGCCGCCGCCCAGCCGAATCGCTCGTAGCGGGGCGAGCGGTGGCCGACCATCGCGTCCATCGTGTTGAGGGCGCGGTGCAGCGCCACCCCGGGCGCGCCCAGCAGCGCGCCCCAGACGAACGGGGCGACGACGGCGTCGGAGCTGTTCTCGGCCACCGACTCCAGCCCCGCGCGCGCCAGCCCGGCGGCGTCGAGCGTCGCCGGGTCGCGGCCGACCAGCGTCGGCGCCAGCGCCCGCGCGCCCTCCAGGTCGTCGCGGGCGATCAGCGTCGCCAGGTCGTGGCCGGCCGCGGCCAGCGAGCGACCGCCGAGCGCGGCCCAGGTGACCGCCGCGACCAGCCCCGTGCGGGCCGCGGGGCGCCGCCGCAGGGCGCGGTCGGCCAGCAGCACCGGCCCGGCGCCGAGCAGCGCCCCGGTGGCGGCGTAGGCCGTCCCGGCCGCGCGGTCGTCGCGCCACAGCCGTGCCTCGACCGCCAGCATCGCCTGGCCGAAGAGCGCCACCGGATGCGCTCGCCGCGGGTCGCCGAAGGCGCGGTCGGCGGCCCAGCCGAGCAGCAGCCCGGCGGCGATCGGGGCCCGCTCGCTCACGCCGGCGGGCCGTCGTCGGGGTCGTCGTCGGCGGTCGCCCGCGCCCGCCGCAGCTCGTCGCGGGGCGGGGTCCAGTTGGCCCGCACCAGCCGCCAGCGGCCGTCGTGGGCGTGCAGCTCGGTCAGCGATCCGGGGGCGACGTCGATCCGCCAGGCGGCGCTGGCCGGGGCCCCGAGCGCGACGGCGATCGCGGCCCGCACGACCCCGCCGTGGGTGACGGCCACCGTCGGCTGCTCGTCGGCCGCCCGCCGCTCCAGCCAGCCGCCGACGCGGGCGCAGAGCGCCTCCAGCGACTCGCCGCCGCCGGGCGGGGCGAAGCCGGGGTCGGTCATCCAGGCCACCACCGCCTCGGGCGTCTCGCCGTGGAGGTCGGCCAGCGCACGGCCGGCCCAGTCGCCGAAGCCGGCCTCGCGCAGCTCGTCGTCGACGGGCGCGTCGGGGTGGCCGAGCGCGGCCGCCGTCTCGCCGCAGCGACGGGCGGGGGAGCGGCGGACGGCCGGGCGCGCGGGCAGGTGCGGGAGCAGCGCCCGGGCCTCGGCGACGCCGCGCGGGTCGAGCGGCTCGTCGTGCGGGAAGGCCGCGGCGCGGACGGCGGCCGTGGTCCCGTGGCGGACGAGGAGCAGCCGGGCGGTCAACGCTTGCGGGCGCGCTTGGCCGGCGGGCGCGGCGGCGGCGCCTGGCCGGTCACGATCGGCAGCACGTGCTGGCGGGCGAACTCGCGCAGCGCGTCGTCGTCGCCGATCGGCATCAGCGTCTCCGGCTGGGCGATCAGCGACATCGTGAACCGCGCCAGCAGCTCGGCGGTCAGGTCGACGTTCTGCGGCCGCAGCCGGCCGGCCTCGACGTGACCCCGCAGCAGCGCCGCCACCACGCTGCGGCCGAGCGTCAGCAGCGGCCCGCTGCCGCCGGTGACCCACTGGCCGACGTCCTCCGGCTCGGTCTCGCGCACCCGCTTGAGGATCGGCTGCTCGACGATCGCGTTGAACGCCAGCACCGTCGCCTCGGCCAGCTGCTCGACCGGATCCTCGATCGCCAGCAGCGGGGCGGCGATCTGGGCCACGACCCGCTGCGCCTCGCGCAGCATCGCGGCCATGATCAGCTCGTCGCGCTGGGGGAAGCGGCGGTAGACGGTCATCCGCCCGACGCCGGCGCGGCGGGCGATGTCGCCGACGCTGGCCCGGCGGATCCCGATCGCCTGGAACTGCTCGACGGCGGCGTCGAGGATCCGATCGCGGACCGGATCCTCGTCGTCGGCGCCCGCGTTGGCGAGCGCGAGGGCGAGCAGATCGGGTGTCGAAGGCGTGGACACGACGCCGATCATGCCAGGAGCACCCGTCGGCGCGGGGGCAGGAGCGATCGCGCGGCCCGGGCAGGGCCACGTCGGCGTGGCGCGGAGCCACCCGGAGTTTCAGAAGTGTAACCACCCTGGTAGGCTGGCGCCGTTCGCTGGCTCGCCGCGGCACCGCAGGCGCGCCGGCCGGTCGTTCCGAGGGAGTCCTGATGCCGCTGTTCCGCCGCCCACGCCGGCTCGCGCTGCTGGTCGCGAGCCTGCTCGCGACCGCCGCCGCCGGGCCCGCCGCCGCGCTCGCCGAGGGGCCGGCCGTCCCCGCCCAGCCGGGCACCCGCGAGGTGATGCTCGTCGGCAACAACTGGGACGGCACCGCCGACGTCGTCGACACCACCAGCTTCAAGCGGCTGTTCCGGATCAACATCGTGCCGGACCTGCAGCAGCGGATCGCCGAGATCCAGCGCGACCCGGTCCAGCTCGTCTACTACGCGCTGCTGATCCGCAACCTGATCGGCGAGGGCCACGACCAGCTGGTCGACGACATGTTCACCAGCCACGACGGGCGCTACGTCTACGTCTCGCGGCCGAGCCTGGCCGACGTCGTCGCGATCGATCTCCGCACCCACCGGCTGGTCTGGCGGACCCGGATCGACGGCAACCGCTCCGACCACATGGCGATCTCGCCCGACGGCAAGCAGCTGCTGGTCTCGGCCTCGACGGCCAAGGTCGTCGACGTGGTCGACACCGCCACCGGCCGGATCACCCACCGGATCCCCTCCGGCGACCAGCCGCACGAGAGCAACTACTCGGCCGACGGCAAGCGGATCTACCACGCCAGCATCGGCTCGGTCTTCACCAACTTCGACGACCCCAGCCAGGACTCGGCCAAGGGCGACCGGGTCTTCGAGGTGATCGACGCGAAGACGTTCAAGGTCCTCCAGCAGGTCCACATGAACCGCAAGATGGCCGAGTTCGGGGTCCAGGGCGCCAGCGCGGCCGTGCGGCCGATGGCGATCGCCCCCGGCGAGCGCTACATCTACCTGCAGCTGTCGTTCCTCCACGGCTTCGTCGAGTACGACCAGCAGGAGCAGCGGGTGACCCGGGTCGCCGCGCTGCCGCTGAGCGCGAAGGCGAAGACCCTCAGCCGCGAGCAGTATGTACTCGACTCGGCCCATCACGGGCTGGCGATCAACCCCGAGGGCACGAAGCTGTGCGTCGCCGGCACGATGTCGGACTACGCCGCGATCGTCGCCCGCGCCGACTTCCGGACGACGGTGATCCCGGTCGGCGACAAGCCCTACTGGGCGACCAACAGCAGCGACGGCAAGTACTGCTACGTCTCGGTCAGCGGCGAGGACCGGGTCGCGATCATCTCCTACGCGAGCGAGAAGGAGATCGCCAGCATCCCCGTCGGCGACCACCCGCAGCGGGTCCGCGTCGGCCGCCTGCGCGACGGCTCGGGGCTGCCCTCCAGCTCGCCGCCGGCCCAGCGGGTGGCGCCCGGCCGGCTCTCGCTGCGGGCCCGCCCGACCAGCGACCGGCGGGCGCCGTTCCGCTTCCGGCTCAGCGGCGAGCTCGGGCTGCCGCTCGGGATCGGTGCGGTCGCCGGCTGCTCGGGGACGGTCCGGATCGACCTCCACCGCGGCGGCCGGCGGGTGGCGCGGACCAGCGCGCGGCTGCGGACCGTCGGCGCTCGCTGCCGCTACCAGCGGACGCTGCGGGTGCCGGCGCGGGCGCTGCCCGGGCGCGGTCGGGTGGCGCTGCGGGCCAGCGCCCGCTTCGGCGGCACGCCGCTGCTGACCCCCCAGCGGGCGCGGACGCTGCGGCTGACCGCCCGCTGATCGCGGCGAGCGGGGCGGCGCCGGGAAGGTCGGCGGCGGGGCGCCGATCGG
Source organism: Patulibacter defluvii (assembly GCF_034096925.1). Classification (NCBI taxonomy): domain Bacteria; kingdom Bacillati; phylum Actinomycetota; class Thermoleophilia; order Solirubrobacterales; family Patulibacteraceae; genus Patulibacter; species Patulibacter defluvii. The sequence goes on along the minus strand of NZ_JAWZSQ010000013.1, from coordinate 81,605 downwards.
TCATCCTCGGACGATGGTCGATCGGCGCTCGCGACGGACGCTGCTGCGCGAGGGCGCCGCGCTGACGGTGGCCGCGGCCGGCGGTGCGCTGCTCGCCGACGGCGCGACCGCGGCCGGCCGGCCCTCGCCGGCGGCGCTCCGCGAGCTGGCCCGGCGGACCCGCGGCCCGGTCGTCACCCCCGGCTCCTCGCGCTACGCCGCCGCCCGCCGGATCGCCCAGGGCGCCTACGCGCCGCGGCCGGCGGCGGTGGTCCAGGCCCGCGACGCCGCCGACGTGGCGGCGACCCTCCGCTGGGGCGCCGAGCGCGACGTGCGGGTGGTCCCGCGCAGCGGCGGCCACGGCTTCGCCGGCTGGGCGGGCGGCGATCCGGCCAGCGTCGTCGTCGACCTCGGCCGGCTGCGCCACGTCGGGATCGCCGACGGCCAGGCGGTGGTCGGCCCCGGCGCCCAGCTGATCGACGTCTACGCCGGCCTCGCGCGGCGCGGCCTGACGCTGCCGGCCGGCACCTGCCCCTCGGTCGGCTTCGGCGGCCTGGCGCTCGGCGGCGGGATCGGCCCGGCGGTCCGCGGGCTCGGCCTGACCAGCGACCGGCTGCGGTCGGCGCGGGTGGCGACCGCGACCGGCGAGCTGCGGACCGTCGACCGCCGCGGCGACGAGGAGCTGCTGTGGGCGCTGCGCGGCGGCGGGGGCGGCCAGTTCGCGGTCCTGCTCGAGGCGCGGCTGGAGCCGGCGGCGGTCCGCCGCAGCGCCTGGTTCGCGATCTCGTGGCCGTGGTCCGCGGCCGAGCAGGCGCTGGCCGCCTGGCAGGCGCTGGTGCCCGACGCCGACCCGCGGCTGTCGAGCACGTTCTCGCTGCTGCGGGGCACGACGCCGGCGGTGCGGGCGATCGGCCAGTGGCTGGGCGACGACGTCGGCGCGCTGCGGCGGGCGATCGCGCCGCTGACCCGGATCGGCGGCGCGCGGCTGTCGAGCGGCGTCGCCCCGCACCTGACCAACCAGCTGCGCTGGGCCGGCTGCCTGGGCCAGCCGCTGGCCGCCTGCCACACGGCCGGCACCCGGCCCGGCGGGCGGATGCCGCGCGAGACCTGGGCCGGCACCAGCGACTACCTGGCGCGGCCGCTCGACGCCGCCGGCCGCCGGCGGCTGACCGCCCGGCTGGAGGCGCGGCGCGGCGGCTCGGGGGCGATCATCCTCGACGCGCTCGGCGGCGCCGTCCGCGACGCCGCCGATCCCGGGGCGTTCCCGCACCGGGCGGCGATCGCCCAGATCCAGCACTACGCCCAGCCGGGCAGCGGCGGCCTGGCCGGCGCCCGGGCCTGGGTCCGCGGCAACCGGCGGGCGCTGCGCGGGCGGACGACCGGCGGCGCCTACGTCAACTACCCGGACCCGGGCCTCGGCGGCTTCCGGCGGGCCTACTACGGGGCCAGCCTCGAGCGGCTGCGGGCGGTCCGCCGGCGGGTCGACCCCGACCGCCGGCTGCGGTTCCCGCAGGACGTCGGCTAGCGCGGCCGCTCGCCGCCGCGGCGGCCGTCGAGCAGCCGCGCGAGGACCCGCGGGTTGGCCGGCCAGGCGGCCTCGATCAGCGGTCGCGGCACGCTGCGGGCGGCGAACCGCATCAGCAGCACCACCGCGACCACGTCGTCGAGCGGGCCGATCACCGGCAGGAACTCGGGCAGCAGGTCGATCGGGGAGAGCACCCAGAGGACCGCGAGCAGCAGCGCGAGCTTCGCCCGCCGTGGCACCTCGGGCGCACCACGCAGCGTCCGCGCGGTCGCGACGCAGGCGGGCAGGAACTCCAGCAGGTCGCGCAGCAGCCCCGGCGGCAGGCGGCGGGCCAGCAGCACCATCGCCAGGCCGCAGAGCGCCCACAGGCCGACCGCGATTCCGGCGGCCCACAGCAGGCCCTCCACCTCAGACGCCGGCCTGCTCGAGCGCCAGCGCGGCGTGGTCGGCGACGGCGACGAGGAACCCGAGCTGGGTGTCGTCGGGACGCCGGCCCGAGGTCGCCTGGTCGACCGAGAGCAGGCCCAGCAGCTCGCCGTCGGCGCGCCGCAGCCGCACCAGGATCACGTCGCCGGGCTGCTCGGCATCGCTGTCGTCCGGCAGCGGCTCGAACGCCGGAGCCCACGAGATCTCGGTCGTGCGGTCCGGGGCCAGCTCCTCGGGGACGTGGAAGGCACCGGCGCGCTCGAACCGCGGCTGCAGGTAGTAGTCGAGCCCGTCGAGCGGGTAGGTGGTGCCGACCGCCTTGCGGGCGAGCGGCTCGTTGCTGGCCCAGACCACGCGCAGGCGGTCGGGCTCGCGCAGGTTCAGCAGTGCGTTGTGCCAGCCGAGCACGTCGCGCAGCACCAGCGCCAGCTCGTCGAGGACGGCGTCGCGGCCGCCGGCGACGGCGTGGTGCAGGCGCGACAGCCGGCGGGTCAGATCGATCGCCGTCCGCCGGTCCTCCTCGGCCCGCGCCCGCTCGGTGGCCTGCCGCAGCTCGTCGAGGTCGCGGACCACCACCAGCGTGCCGGTCAGCCCGCCGACGCCGTACTGGACAGCCTGCGCGACGCACTGGGCGGTGACGCGGGTGCCGTCGAGGCGCAGCAGCGGCGTGGTCGTCTGGACGCCGGGATCGGGCAGCGGCCGCTCGCGCACGATCTCGCGGGCCACCAGCTCGCCGTCGTCGAGCCAGAACGGCAGCCGCGCCGGGGGCTGGCCGACGAGCCGGTCGCGGGGGTAGCCGGTCAGCTGGACCAGCGCGTCGTTGACCTGCACCACGCGGCCGTCGCGGACCACGAAGAGGGCGTCGCGGAGGGCCGAGACGAGCGCCGCCGCCCACCGCCGCTCCTCGCCCAGCTCCTCCTCCTGCCGCCGCTGGGCGGCGAGCGCGGTCCGCGGCAGCCAGACGGTCGCCCGCAGGCCGGGGCCGGCGGGTTCCAGCCGCAGCCGGCCGCCGAAGGCGGTCGCGGCGCGATCGAGCCGCGAGAGGCCCAGGTGGCCGGCATCGCGGGCCGCCGCTACCGCGCCGTCGGTCAGGCCGCGGCCGTCGTCGGCGACCACGACCCGGATCCCGTCGTCCTCGACATCGACGGTCACCTCGACCCGGCTGGGGGCGGCGTGGCGGGCGGCGTTGCCGGTCAGCTCGCGGACGATGTCGCGGATCTGGGCGTCGTGGACGCCGCTGGCCGCGGGGTCGACCGTGACGGCGTGGGCGAAGCGGCCGCGGCGGGCGACGTCCTCGACGATCCGCTCGATCGCATGGTCGAGCGGCAGCGTGGCGAGCGCGTCCTCCTGCAGCGACCGGGTCAGCGAGCGCAGCGCCGCGAGCACCCCGCCGACCTGCTCGCGCAGCTGGGCGACCTCGTCCTGGTCGATCGTCTCGCGGACCTCGGCCAGGTCCTGGCCGAGCACGAACAGCCGCGGCAGCGCGTCGTCGTGGAGCGCGTCGGCCAGCCGCGTCCGCTCGCGCCGCCGCTCGTCGGCCAGCTCGGCCAGCAGCCGCGAGCCGTCGAGCCGGGCGGGCTCGGGCGTCGGGCCGGCGGCCGGCTGCTCGTCGTGCGTCACGCGGAAACCCCCGACGGGAAACGTATCGAGCCCCGGTCCCTGCACACAGGACCGGGGCTCGATATGCGCTCATCAGGCGGAGAGAGGGGGATTCGAACCCCCGAACGAGTTTCCCCGTTACACGATTTCCAGTCGTGCCCGTTCAACCGCTCCGGCACCTCTCCGGGGACTGTCGAGGGTAGCGGGGCGGGCGCCGGGGCGGCGGCCGGGGCCGACCGCGGGCCCGCTCAGCGGCGCCGGTGGATCGTCATCGGGATCCCGTGCAGCGGCCGGATCGTGACCGTCGGATCGAGCACGATCGGCGAGCCCGGCACGAAGTCGAAGCGGAAGCGCTGGGCGATCATCGCGGCCAGGATCGTGGCGTTCATCATCGCGAAGCCCTGGCCGACGCAGATCCGGCGGCCGCCGCCGAACGGCAGGTAGGCGAACCGCGAGCGCTGCTTGGGCGCGTCGCCCAGCCACCGCCGCGGGTCGAAGCCGGCCGGGTTCGGCCAGACCTTCGGGTCGCGGTGGGTCGACCAGATCGAGACCAGCACCAGCGTCCCGGCCGGGATCCGGTAGCCGCCCAGCAGGTCGTCCTCGGCCGCCACCCGCTGGACGTGCCAGACCGGCGGGAAGATCCGCATCGCCTCCTGGAAGCAGGCGGTCGTCCACGGCAGCCGCTGGTCGGCGTCCTCGGCGGTCGGGACGTCGCCGCCGAGCACCTCGTCGACCTCGGCCTCCAGCCGCTCGCGGGCCTCGGGGTGCTGCGACAGCAGGTAGGTCATCCAGGCCAGCCCGTGGGCGGTCGTCTCGTGGCCGGCGGCGACGAAGGTCATCAGCTCGTCGCGGACCTGCTCGCGGCTCATCGGGGCGCCGGTCTGCTCGTCGCGCGCCTCCATCAGCAGCCGCAGCAGGTCGTCGCGGTCGCCGTGGCCGTGGGCCAGCCGCTCGTCGATCAGCGCGTCGACCGTCCCCAGCAGGATCTCGGCCGAGCCCATCCCGCTGGCCCAGCGGCGCGGATGGCCGAAGCGGGCGGCGCGCTGGATCCCGACCCCGGGCGCGTACTGGCCGATCGCGACCGTCGCCGAGCGGCCGACGGCGCCGGCCTGGTGGAGGGCGTTGCCGAGCGCCTCGCCGAAGCGCTCGGCGTGGCCGGTGAAGTCGGTCCCGACCAGCGCCCGGCCGACGGTGTCGAGCCCGATGTGGAGGATCTGCGACGCGACCTCGACCCCGGCCCCGTCGGGCAGGTCGCGCTCCCACTCGTCGAGCGCGCTGCCGGCGGCGGCGGCCATGTGATCCGCGAACGGCACCAGGTGGCGCTTGGCGAACATCGGCTGGACGAGCTTGCGCTGCCGCTGCCACAGCTCGCCGCCGCTGGTCACCAGCCCCTTGCCGAGCACCGGCTCCAGCAGCTCGTACTGGTTCGACTTGCCGTAGACGTCCTGGTTGGCGACCAGCACGTGGCGGACCGCCTCGGGCCCGCGGACGACGGCGACCTTCTGGCGCGGGGTGTGGAGCATCGCCACGTCGCCGTAGCGCTGGGCCATCAGGTCGAGGAACTCCAGCGGCCCCTCCTGCTCCTGCAGCCGCAGCAGCCAGCGGCCGATCGCCCGCCCGCGGGGGCCGGGCGGCAGCGGTGCGGTGGCCGGATCCAGCGGCGGGACGGCGGGGGCGCCGGGGGTGGTCGGGGCGGTCGCGATCGGGGGCATCGTCGGCTCCTTGGGACTCCAGAACGAACCACTCGGTCCGTTCCTTCCTACGGGACCGTAGCATCATCCGTACCGAGCGGTACGAAATCGCCCCGGCCACCGCCCCCTCTAGGCTGGGGGACGTGAGCGACCGCCCGCCCGAGACCGCGCTCGCCGCCCGCAAGGAGCCGCCGACCCGCAAGGGCCTGCGGCAGGCCGACGCGATCCTCGACGCCGCCCTCCGCTCGGTCGCCCACCACGGCTACGCGGCGACCTCGGTCGGCCGGGTCGCGAAGGAGGCCGGCGTCACCAAGCGGATGGTCCTCTACTACTTCGCCACCCGCACCCACCTGATCGACCTGATGGTGCGGCGGATCGGCGAGCGGCTGGTGGCCCAGGTCCGCGAGGCGATCGCCCAGCAGGACGACCCGGTCGCCGCGCTTCAGGCCGGCGTGGCCGGGATCTGGGACGGCTTCACCTCCGACCGGGTGCTGATCGCCGCCTACTTCGGGGTCGTCTCCGAGGCCGCCCTCGATGAGCGGCTGCGGCCGGCCGCGACCGCGGTGATCGACGACTTCAAGGCCCTGGTGCCGGCCTGGCTCGACCGCGTCCCGGGGATCGGCGAGCGGCTGCTGATCGACGAGGAGACCTTCTCGGTGCTGGTCGTCGCCGGCGTCCGCGGGCTGCTGCTGGAGTTCCTGGAGCGGGGCGACACGCCGGCCCTGCAACGAGCGATCGGCGCCTTCCAGCGCGGGCTCGAGGCGATGCTCGGCCCCGCGCCGACCGCCGCCTAGCGGCGGTCCCAGGCGTCGCGGGCGCGGTCGATCGTCCGGTTCGAGAGCCGCTTCAGCCGCCGCGCGGTGGTCGTGTTCTGGGCGATCGCCGCCAGCCGCGAGCCGACCGGCTGGAGGTGCTGCTCGGCCTCGGCGGCGGGGAAGGTGGTGGTCACCGCCCGCTCCTGGATCCGCGCCACCTCGGGCGCGTCGAGGAACCGCTTGCCGTCGGCGGTGTCGATCACGATCCCGTCGAAGAGGTGCTCGCGGACGATCTCCTCGACCCGCCGGACCGTGCCCAGCTCGATGCCGTCGGCGGAGCGGACGACCGTTCCCCGCCGCAGCACCTTGAAGCCGATCGCGTCGCCGTCCTGCTCGCCCATGGCGTCAGGATAGGGCCCGCTCAGGCGCGCCAGGCGCCCTCGACCAGCACCGGCGTCTCGTGGCCGTCGGCGGCGACGCCGATCGCGGTCACCTCCGGCGAGCCGACCATGAAGTCGACGTGGATCGCCGAGCGGTTGGCGTGCTGGTGGTCGGCCTCGTCGGCCAGGCACATCAGGTAGGCCGAGCCGAGCGCCAGGTGGCTGGCGGCGTTCTCGTCCAGCAGCGTCTCGTGGAAGACCGTGCCGGTGCGGCCGACGCGGCCGTCGCCGTCGACCAGCGCCAGCTCGCCCAGGCGGCGGGCGCCGGCGTCGCGCTCGATCCACCCGCGCAGCACGTCGGCGCCGGTGGTCGCGTCGATCCGGACCACCTCGCCGCCCGCGAACTCGACCTCGATCCCGTCGACCGTCGTGCCGCCGAGGGTCAGCGGCTTGGTCGCCCGCACGACCCCGTCGACCCGCGCCGGATCGGGGGTGGTGAAGACCTCCTCGGTCGGGACGTTCGCCTGGTGGGTGATCCCGCCGGCGGTGTCCATCCCGGCCGCGATGAAGCGCGACGAGGGCAGCAGCCCGACGGTCAGGTCGGTGCCCGGCCCGACCAGCCGGATCGCCCGGAAGCGGTGCTCGTTGAGCCGCGCGGCGTTGGCCTGCAGCTCGCTCGCGCGGGCCTGCCAGGCGGCGACCGGGTCGTCGTCGTCGAGCCGGCAGACGGTGCGGATGTCGCGCTCCAGCCGCCGCAGCGCCGCGGCCGGGTCGAGCCCCGGGTGGACCTGCTGGGCCCAGCCCGCGTTCGGCGCCGGGATCACGGTCCAGTTCAGCTCGCGGCGGTTGATCACCTCGGCGGTCTGGCGCAGCGCCGGCAGCTGGTCGCGGCCGATCCGGGCGGGGGAGATGTCGGCGAAGACCCCCGGCCGGACCTGGCCGACGAGCGAGATGTTCGCCGCCCGCGCCGCGCCCAGCGCCTCGACCCGCGCGCCCAGCCACGGCGGCACGAAGTCGAGGTCGTCCTCGGCCGAGCCCTCCAGCCGCGCCCGCTTGACCAGCGGGTCGAACCAGTTGACGTCGACGTAGCGGGCGCCGGCCCGGTAGCCCTCGGCGGCGATCGCCCGCACCAGCGGCTCGTGGCCGCCGACCTGGCCGTTGACCGCCAGCACCTGCCCGGGCTGGACGTTGGCCCCGACCCGCACCGCGAGCGCGGCCAGGCGGGCGAGCAGGTCGGGATCCGGGGACAGGTCGTCTCGCTCGGTCATCGCCGAGCACGCTAGTTGATCGGCGGGCGCCGGCGGCGCGGAGCGGACGGGCGGCCGAGCGTCAGGGCGAGACGACGTCGGGCGCGTCCCAGGTCCGCAGCCGGGCCGCGCTGGGGGCGCCGGCGGGCGGCGAGCCGACGACGTCGGCCCAGGCGGCGGCCAGCCGCTCGACGCCGATCCGCAGCTCGTCCTCGCCGGCCCAGGCGGCCAGCCGCAGGTGGTCGCCGAACTCGTCGCCGACCGCGCAGGCGGTGCCCGGCACGACGCTGACGCCGCGCCGGCGGGCGAGCGCCATCAGCGTCTCGGCCGCCTCCTCCGGCAGCCGCGCCCAGAGCGAGCCGCCGCCGCGCGGCGGGTGGACGGTCCAGCTCGGCAGGTGCTCGGCGAGCAGCGCCCGCAGCAGCGTCATCCGCTGGCCGAGCGCGACCCGCCGCTCCGCGACCACCTCGGCCGCGCGCGGGATCGCCCAGGCGACCGCCAGCTGGGTGACGACGTCGGTCCCGAACGAGTCGGCCGCCTGCAGCCGCGCGATCCGGTCGGCGAGGTGCGGGTCGTGGACCCGGATCCAGCCGACCCGCAGGCCGCCCCACAGCTCCTTGCTCATCGACCCGACCTGGAGCACCCGCCCGGGCGGGGCCAGCTCCAGCAGCGACGGCGGCGGCGGGGCGTAGGAGAGCTGGGTCAGCGTCGCGTCCTCGACCAGCAGCGCGTCGTGCTCCTCGGCGATCGCCACCAGCCGCCGGCGACGGGTCAGCGAGATCACGTCGCCGGTCGGGTTGTGGACGTCGGGGACGACGTAGATCAGCGGCGTCGGGCGGGCGGCGAGGGCCGCGGCCAGCGCCTCGGGCCGCGGGCCGTCGATGTCGCGCGCGACCGGGACGAGGGTGCCGCCGGCGCGCTGGAAGGCCTCGATCGCGCCCGGGTAGGCGGGCGTCTCGATCGCGACCGGGGCGTGCTGGCCCAGGAACAGCCGCCCGACCAGCGAGACCGCCGACTGGGCGCCCGAGGTGACGACGATCTGCTCCGGCTCGGTCGGGACGCCGGCGCGGGTGTAGCGGTCGGCGATCGCGCGCCGGGCCACCATCACCCCGCCCGCGTGGTAGCCGTGGTCGCGCATCCCCCGCAGCTGGCTGCCGGCCCAGCCGATCCCCTCGATCAGCACCTCGGGGATGTCGCGCGGGGCGCCGATCGCCAGGTCGATCGGCTCCTGGGCGTCGGGGCCGCTGGCCGGCCCGCGGTAGAGCGACCAGAGGCCGTGGCGGCGGTCGGCGGCGGTGACCGGGGCGACGACCGGGCGGACCCAGGTGCCGCTGCCGCGGCGGCGCTCGACGAGCTGCCGCTCCTCGAGCAGCGCGTAGGCGGAGACGACCGTCCCGCGGCTGACGCCGAGCCGGCCGGCCAGCTCGCGCTCGGACGGCAGCCGCAGCCCGCCGGCGGCCTCGCCGTCGTGGATCCGGGCGCCGATCGCGTCGGCCAGCGCGACGTACTTGGGGCCGCCGGCGTCGGCCGTCGCGGCCGGCAGCCAGTCGCCCAGCATCGCCAGCAGGCGGGTCACGGGGATGAACGAGCGGTGCTCCACGGTCCGGTACAGGATCGCGGGTCCATCGGTCCACCGCCAGGTCCGCTTCGGCGGCGGTGGACCGGTCGGGTGGTCCACCGCCCGCGCGGGACGCGGCGGGGCCGCCGACGGGCGATTAGGCTCCCCGTTGTGGAGCCGGATGCCCGCTCGCCTGCCGACCCTCCCGCGGCGTCCCCTTCGACGTCCCCCGCGACGCCCGCCTCGACGGCCGTCGAGGACTACCTGAAGGCGGTCTTCGCGCTCGAGGCCCGGCTCGAGGGCCCGGTGCCGACCACCGCCCTCGCCGAGCGGCTGGGGATCACCCCCGGATCGGTCTCGGCGATGCTGCGGCGGCTGGCCGACCTGGGCCTGCTCGACCACGAGCCCTACCGCGGCGTCCAGCTGACCGACGAGGGCCGCCGCGTGGCCCTGCGGACGCTCCGCAACCACCGGCTGCTGGAGCTGTTCCTGGTCGAGGTGCTCGACGTCCCCTGGGACCGCGTCCACGACGAGGCCGAGCGGCTGGAGCACGCGATCAGCGACGACCTCGCCGAGCGGATCGCGGCCAAGCTCGGCCATCCGGCGTTCGACCCCCACGGCGACCCGATCCCCGACCGCGAGCTGGAGATCGCCGAGCAGCCGACCCGCAGCCTGATCGACGTCGAGGTCGGCGACCGGGTCCGGTTCGTGCGGGTCTCCGACGCCGATCCCTCGATGCTCCGCCACCTGGCCGAGCGCGGGATCACTCCCGGCGTGACGCTGACCCTGACCGACCGCCAGCCGTTCGGCGGCCCGCTGACCGTCCGGCTCGGCGAGGCGGCCCACCCGCTCGGCCCGCAGCTGGCGGCGGCGATGCGGGTGACCGGCTGAATGCGGCTCCCGCGCGAGGGGGTCCTCCGCTGGGAGGTCGGGCTGGTCGCGGCGATCGTCGCGGTCGGCCTGCTGCTGCGGGTCTGGAACCTCGACCAGAACCTGCCGTTCGTCTACAACATCGACGAGAGCGCCCGCTTCGTCCCCGACGCGGCCAGCTACTTCGACACCCGGCTCGGCTTCCGCGAGCTGGTCAACCCGCCCGGGATGATGGGCCTGCTGGCGCTGCTCGACCAGGCCTGGTTCCGGCCCCAGGGGCTGTCGCCGGCCGAGGGCCTGGCCCAGCACCCGACCCAGGCCTACCTGCTCGGGCGGCTGATGGCGGTCACCCTCAGCACCGCCGCGATCCCTGTCCTCTACCTGGCGGGGCGGCAGCTGCTGGGGCGGGTGGCGGCGATGGTCGCGGCCGGCCTGCTGGCGGTCGCGTTCCTGCCGGTCGCCTACTCGCGGCTGGCCCTCAGCGACGGGCCGACGGTGCTCTTCCTGGCGCTCGGGATCCTCGGCGCGGCCTGGATCCTGCGCGACGGCGGCCGCCGCGGCTACCTGACGGTCGGGCTCGCCGTCGGCCTGGCGGCGGGCTTCAAGTACAACGCCGGGATCGTCGTGCTGGTCGGGCTGGCGGCGGCGGCGCTGCGGCTCTCGGCCGACGGCCGCGGCCCGGTCCTGCGCTCGACGGTCCTGATGGGCGCGGTGGCGCTGGCGGCGTTCGTCGTCGCCGACCCCTACGTGCTGCTCGACCCGCACGAGATGTGGCGGGCGATCGAGTACCAGCAGCGGTGGGCGTCGGGCGGCCGCTACGTCGGCGAGCCGATGACCAACGGCTTCGCCTTCTACGCCTGGTCGGCGACCTGGGGCGTCGGCTGGCTGCCGCTGGTCGCGGCCGTGGTCGGCGCCGCGCTGCTGGTCCGGCGGCGCTGGCGGGTGGCCGCGCTGCTGCTGCCGATGGTCGCCCTCTACCTGCTGGTGATGGGCGGCCAGGACCGCTTCTTCGCCCGCTGGCTGCTGCCGGTGGTGCCGGTGATGTGCCTGACCGCCGGCTTCGCGGTCCAGGAGGCGGCGCGGGTGGCGACGGCGCTGCTCCGCGACCGTCCACGGATCCGCCCGCGGCTGGCGACGGCGCTGGTGGCCGCGGTGCTCGGGCTCGCGCTCGCCGCCCAGTCGCTGGTCCACAGCGGCAACGCGGTCGCGATCAGCGGCCGCGCCGACACCCGCACCGTGCTCCGCGACTGGATGCTGCGCAACGTGCCGGCCCGCGACGGCGTGGTCCTGGAGTCGATGTCGCCGCTGCGCTGGATGCCGACGATCGACGGTCGACACGAGTGGTACAGCCTGACCCGCTGGTCGATCTACCACTCGCTGCCGGCGATCCAGCGTCGCGACCGCAAGCGCTACCCGCGCCAGACGCGGACCAAGGCCGGCTTCTCCTCCTGGGTCCAGATCCTCTACCCCGAGCTGCTCGACGTCTTCGAGCGCTACGGCTACTGCTGGGTCGTGACGTCGAGCTACCAGGCCGGCCGCGCGGCGCGGACGCCGAAGCTGGTGCCGAGCGCCGTCCGCTACTACCGCGAGCTGCGGCGGCGGGGGACGCTGGTCTGGCAGATCAACCCCTTCCGGCCGCAGGGCGAGCGGCGGCCGTACGGGCCGCTCTCGGCGCCGGTCAAGTACCAGATCGACCGCCAGGCGACGAGCTACGAGCTGGACTACGAGCGGCCGGGGCCGATGATCTCGGTCTACCGGCTGCGGGGCGGCCGCTGCGCCGCGCCGGGGCGGGTGGTGCCGACCCCGCCGCCGCTGCCCTAGGCTGCGGTCGGGGTCAGCAGCGCCCGGATCGAGGCGGCCAGGTGGTCGCCGACGCCGGGCTCGCCCTCGGCGGCGATCCCGGTCCGGATCAGCGCCTCGATCGCCCGCAGCAGCCAGTCGACCGGCAGGTCGTCGCGGACCTCGCCGCGGGCCTGGGCCTCGGCCAAGAACGAGCGCAGCGGCTCGTCGCCCTGGGCGTCGCGCAGCGCCCGCTCGCCCTCGCTGTCGCCGTGCCGCTCCAGCACCCGGTAGCGGGCGCCGAGGCCGAGCATCCGGGCCGCCAGCGCGGCGATCGTCGCGACCGCGTCGGGGGCGCCGGGGTCGCCCGCCGCCCGCGCGGCGCGGGCCGCCGCCACCGTCTCGTCGACCAGCGCCTGGGCCTCGAGGAAGACCCGCCGCAGCAGCGCCGAGACCAGCTCCTCGCGCTGGCGGAAGTGGCGGTAGATCGTGGTCCGCCCGAGGCCCGAGGCCTCGGCGATCTCGCGCATGCTCGCCTCCGGCCGCTCGGCGAGCACCCGGACGGCGGCGTCGAGCACCGCGTCGCGGTTGCGGCGGGCGTCGGCGCGGGCGGGAACGGTGGGGTCGGTCACAGGGGCGGGGAAGGAAGTGGGTCAGTGTTGTACCGTTTCGCGGCGCTACCGGAGCGGACGCTCCGCCGGCCACGCCGCCCATCCTCCCCGAACCGCCGCCGATGACCGCTCGCCAGCCCGACCAACCGACCGCCGCGCGCTCGCCCGAGGGCGCCCTGACCCGCGCCGACCGCCGCGCCGCGGCCCAGCGCAATCCGTGGCTGACCCTCGTCGCCGTCGCCCTCGGCGTGATGATGGTCGGGCTCGACGGGACCGTCGTCGGCGTCGCCAACCCGACGATCGCCGCCGACCTCGACGCCAGCCTCGCCGGGCTCCAGTGGGTCACCAACGGCTACCTGCTGTCGCTCGCCGTGCTGCTGATCCTGGGCGGCAAGCTCGGCGACCGCTTCGGCCGCAAGCGGATCTTCGTGATCGGGATCGTCGGCTTCGCGATCACCTCGCTCGGCTGCGCGCTCTCCTCCTCGATCGGGATGCTGATCGCCTTCCGCGTCCTCCAGGGCGTCGCCGGCGCGCTGCTGATGCCGAACACGCTGGCCCTGATCCGGGCCGCTTTCCCGCCGGCCGAGCTGAACCGCGCGGTCGGGATCTGGGGCGGCTCGTCGGCGCTGGCGGTCGCCTCCGGACCGATCATCGGCGGCCTGCTGGTCGAGCACGTCTCGTGGGAGTCGATCTTCCTGCTCAACCTACCGCTCGGCCTGCTGGCGACCGTGGTGGCGATCGCCTGGGTCCGCGAGTCGCGCGACGACGAGCACACCGGTGCCTTCGACCTGCCCGGCGTGGCGCTGCTCTCGGGCGGGCTGTTCCTGGTCGTCTGGGCGCTGATCAAGGCCCAGGACCAGGGCTGGGGCTCGGCCTACGTGCTCGGCTTCGCCGCCGCCGGGCTGGTGGTGCTGGGGCTGTTCGTGCTCCGCGAGCACCGCGCCGCCGACCCGCTGCTGCCGCTCGACATCTTCCGCGTCCGCTCGGTCTGGTCGGGCACGGTGCTGGTCGTCGTCGGCTTCTTCGCGCTCTTCGGGGTGCTCTTCTTCATCGGCCTCTACCTGCAGAACACCAACGGCTACAGCCCGGTCGAGACCGGCGTCCGGATGCTGCCGCTGACCGCGGTCTTCGTGATCTCGTCGCCGCTCGGCGGCTACCTGACCGAGCGCTACGGGCCGCGGGTGCCGCTGGTGCTGGGGATGCTGCTGGTGGCGATCGCCTTCGTCGGCCTGGCCCGGCTCGAGGTCGACACCGGCTACGGCGGCCAGTGGCCGTACTTCCTGATCATCGGGATCGCCTTCGGGCTGGTGATCGTCTCGACCACCCAGGCGATCGTCGGCAACGTGCCGGTCGAGCGCGGCGGGGTCGCGGGCGGGCTCCAGTCGACCGCTCAGCAGCTCGGCGGCGTGCTCGGGACGGCGGTCTTCGGCTCGATCATCGCCTCCTCGGTCGGCAGCTCGCTGGCCGACGACCTGGCCGCCTCCGGCACCCCCGGGCCGGTCGCCGCGGTCGCCGCTCGCGCCCAGGAGCTGGTCGCCCAGGGCGTCTCCCCGGTCGACCCGGGGAAGGCCCCGGCCGAGCTGCAGGCGGCGATCGCGCAGGCCGCCGGTGGCGGCGGGCGGACCCCGGACCAGGTCGCCGACGCGGTCACCAGCGGCGCCTACGCCTCGTTCATCGACGGCCTTCACAGCGCGATGTACGTCGGCGTCGGCCTCGCCGTCGTCGCCGCGCTGCTGGGCCTGCTCGTCGGCCGCGGGCGGACGCTCGAGGCCGACGAGGTCGCCGGCGCCTAGCCGCAGCGCACCGGCTGCGCGTGCTCCGGGTCGAGGGCGTTCTCGACCATCGTCGCGACGACCGGGTCGAAGGCCACCAGCCCGTGCTCCGAGAAGTCGTTGGGGCAGACGTCCTGGAGCACGACGTTGGTGCCGCCGTCGCGCATGATCCCGCTGGTGTAGGGGCTGACCAGCTCGTCGTACTTGGTGACGATGTTGGTGTGCTCGATCCCGGGCACCGCCTCGCCATCGGCGTTGAGCGCGTTCAGGTAGTCGGAGCCGCGGAGGAACTGCGAGCACGACCCGCAGAGCACGCCGAGCAGGTCGAGGACCGGCTTGGCCAGGCCGAACTGGGCGCCGAGGTCGCGCACCTGGTCCAGGCCCAGCAGCGTCGTCCCGCGCCAGAGCGGGGTCAGGGCCACGAACTTCTGGACCTTCGCCGCGCCGCCCAGCTTCTCCAGGTACCAGCGGGGCATCACGGTGCCCTCGGAGTGGCCGACGATGTCGACCTTGCTGGCCCCGGTCGCGGCCCGGACGCGGTCGACGAAGGCCGCGTACTCGCGCGAGCTCTGCTCCATCGGCAGGATCCCGCCGGGGACGCCGAGGAAGGCGATCAGCGGGTTGAGGCCGTAGGTGGGGGCGAAGACGCAGTAGCCGCGCGCCTTCAGCCGCGGCGACAGCGTCGCCCAGTTGAGCGGGCCCGACGCGCTCAGCCCGTGGGTCAGGATCACCGGCCGCGGATGGGCCGCGCTCGGCCGGCAGCCGAAGTCGTTGCTGCCCGGCGGCTGGCCGGCCGGTGCCGTCAGCACCGCCGACGCCGAGCTCGCTCCGACGGCGAAGGCGGCGATCGCCGCCAGCAGGGCCACCAGGCCACGGATCCGCATCACGCTCTCCCCAGGTCGCCGCGCCCCCAGCGGGCGCGTTGCCGGACGGACCGGACGGCCTTTCGCACACCGCCCTCCGCCGCTGGTGCGAGCCTAGCGACCGCGGGTAGGATTCGCCAATGTCGCTCCGTCGCGCGTTCGGGCCCTTCTTCGTCGTCGCCGGCGTCATGCACTTCGTGACGCCCAAGACCTACGAGGCGATCATGCCCGACTACCTGCCCGCCCACCGCGAGCTGGTCTACGCCAGCGGGGTCGCCGAGATCGTCGGCGGGGCGGCGACGCTGCACCCGCGGACCCGCCGCTTCGGCAGCTGGTTCTCGATCGCCACCCTGCTCGGGGTCTTCCCGGCCAACGTTCACATGGCCACCCACCCCGAGCGCTACGAGTTCGTCCCCGGCGGCCGCCGCTCGCTGCTGCTGCGGCTGCCGTTCCAGCTGGCGTTCCTGGCCTGGGCTCGCGCCGCCGGGCGCGACTGATCACCACGTGTCGACGTTCGGCCGCGGCGGGGGATCGCCGGGGCGGCGGGCGTCGACGTCGCCGAGCGTCGCCGCGATCCAGCGGCGGCTGTCGAGCGGGTCGATCACGTCGTCGAGCTCGAACATCGAGGCGACGCTGACGCCCTTGCCGCGCTCGTAGGCCAGCTCGACCATCGCGTCGAAGCGGGCCTGGCGCTCGTCCGGGTCGGCGATCGCCTCCAGCTCCTTGCGGAAGCCGAGCTTGACCGCGCCCTCCAGGCCCATCGCGCCGAGCTCGGCGGTCGGCCAGCCGACGGTCGCCAGCGGGGCCAGGGTGCTGCCGCCGCAGAGCGCCATCGCCCCCAGGCCGTAGGCCTTGCGGAGCACGATCGCGCACAGCGGCACGGTCAGGTTGGCGCCGGTCACGAAGATCCGGCTCATGTGGCGGACGCTGCCGCTGCGCTCGGCCTCGGGACCGACCATGAAGCCGGGGGTGTCGACGAGCGAGACGACCGGCAGCCCGTGGGCGTCGCAGAGGCCGAGGAAGCGGGCGGCCTTGTCGGCGGCGTCGCTGTCGACCGCCCCGCCCAGGTGGCGCGGGTCGCTGGCCAGCAGGCCGTAGGGGCGGCCCTCGATCCGGACCAGCGCGGTGATCAGCGAGCGGCCGAAGGCGGGCCGCAGCTCCAGCACCGCGTCCTCGTCGGCCAGCGCCTCGATCACCACGTGGGGGTCGTAGGCGCGGGTCCGGCGCTCGGGGATCGCGTGCCGCAGCGCGCGCTGGTCGGGGGCTCGCCAGTCGGCGACCGGCCCCTGGAAGAAGGAGAGGTAGCGGCGGGCGACGGCGGTCGCCTCGGCCTCGTCGGCCACGCGCACGTCGACCACGCCGTTCGCGGTCTGGACGTCGATCGGCCCGACGTCGTCGGCGGCGTGGACCCCGAGCCCGCCGCCCTCGATCATCGCCGGTCCGCCCATCCCGATCGTGGCGTCCTCGGTCGCGATCACCACGTCGCAGCAGCCGAGCAGCGCGGCGTTGCCGGCGAAGCAGCGGCCGGAGGCGATCCCGACCAGCGGCACGCTGCCGCTGAGGCGGGCGAAGAGGCCGAAGGCGGGCACGTCGAGCGCGGCGACCGACTGCACGTCGACGTCGCCGGGCCGCCCGCCGCCGCCCTCGGCGAAGAGCACGACCGGCAGCCGCTTGCGCAGCGCGACCTCGAAGATCCGGTCCTTCTTGCGGTGGTTGACGGCACCCTGGGTGCCGGCGAGGACGGTCGCGTCGTAGGCCAGCACCGCGGCCCGCGCGCGCTCGCGGCCGACCAGCTCGCCGTTGACCTCGGCCAGCCCGCAGACCAGGCCGTCGGCCGGGGTCCGCTCGATCAGCTCCTGCAGCGGCCGGCGGGTCAGCTGGGCGGCGATCGCCAGCGGCCCGTACTCGACCAGGGTGCCGGGGTCGCAGAGGTCGTCCAGGTTCTCGCGCGCGGTCCGCTGGCCGCGGGCGCGGCGCTTGGCGACGGCGTCGGGACGGGCCTCGTCGCGGGTCAGGGCGTGGCGGCGGTGGACCTCGGCCAGGTCGGGGCGGATCGCGTCCGGATCGGCGGCGGTCGCGACGGCGGCGGCAGTCGCCGCCTGCTCGCCCGCGTGGCGGACGGTCACTAGCGGCTGGCCGGCCTCGACCCCGACGCCGACCGTCGCCGCCACGGCCTCGACGACCCCATCGGCCGGCGCCAGCAGCTCGAACTCGGTCTTCATCGACTCGACCACGACCAACTCCTGGCCCGCGTGGACGCGGTCGCCGATCGCCACCGCCACCCGCACCACCGTGCCGGTGACCGGGGCCGTCGCCTGCTCCGCTCGTGCTGCGCTCACGCCTGCTCCTCGCTCGGGACCGGGGGCGGCCCGCTCCGGCGGGGACCCTAGCGGCGAGCGGCCCCGAAACGGCGAATCGCCCGGCGGGGCGGGCGATTCGCGACTGCTAGGCGGAGGGGGAGGGATTCGAACCCTCGGTACGGCATGACCGCACAACGGTTTTCGAGACCGCCCCATTCAACCGCTCTGGCACCCCTCCATGGGAACCGCGACGAGCGGAACCGGGAGGGTAGCGCGTCGCCGTGCGGGCCGGCGTCCCGGTTCCGGCTTGACCTGGACAGCACAGCCGCTACTGTTCGTTCGTACGTACGAACGACGCGGTCGCCGGGGTGGCGGCGCGTCCCGCCCGCGACCACGGACCGCCCGATGAGCACCACCACCACGACCGCCGCGCCGGCGACCGCCGGCCTCGCCGCGCAGGCCGCCGCCCTCGCCGCCGGCCAGACCAGCTCGCGCGCGCTGGTCGACACCGCCCTCGCCCGGATCGCCGAGACGCAGCCGACCCTCAACGCCTTCCGCGCCGTGCTCGCCGACAGCGCCCGCGCCGCGGCCGACGAGGCCGACCGGCGGCTGGCCGCGGGCGAGCGGGCCCCGCTGCTCGGCGTCCCGGTCGCGGTCAAGGACGACACCGACATCGCCGGCGAGGAGACGCGCTTCGGCTGCGCCGGCCCGTTCCCCGCCGCGACCGCCGACGCCGAGCTGGTGGTGCGGCTGCGGGCGGCCGGCGCGGTGATCGTCGGCAAGACCACGACGCCCGAGATCGGCCAGTGGCCGATCACCGTCGGCGATGGCTTCGGGATCACCCGCAACCCGTGGAACCCGGCCTACACGCCGGGCGGCTCGTCGGGCGGCTCGGCGGCGGCGGTCGCGGCCGGGATCGTCGCGGCCGCGGTCGGCTCCGACGGCGCCGGCTCGGTCCGGATCCCCGCCGCCTGGACCCACCTGGTCGGGATCAAGCCCCAGCGCGGGCGGATCTCCACCTGGCCCGACGCCGAGGCGTTCCACGGCCTGACCGTCCACGGGCCGCTCGCCCGCACCGTCGGCGACGCGGCGCTGCTGCTCGACGTCCTGACCGGCAACCACCCCGGCGAGCTGCACCAGCCGCCGGCGCCCGACGAGCCCTACGCGATCGCCGCCACCCGCGACCCCGGTCGGCTGCGGATCGGCCTGGCGCTGAACGCGCCCTGGGTCGCCACCCACCGCCGGCTCGATCCCGAGATCCGCCGCGAGGTGCTGCGGCTGGGCCAGGTGCTGCGCGACCTCGGCCACGAGGTGGTCGAGCGGACGATTCCCTACGGGCCGGTCGGGCCGATCTTCATGCCGCGCTCGATGAACGGCGTCCGCCAGTGGGTGCAGCGGCTCCCGCGGGAGGCGGCGATCGACCACCGCACGCGCGAGAACGCCCGCACCGGCCTGGTGCTGAGCGGGCCGACGCTGCGGTTCGCGCGACGGGTCGAGGCCGCCTACCAGCGCTGGGTCGGCCGCAGCTTCCGCGACTGCGACGTGCTGCTCGCCCCGACCACGGCCAACGCGCCGCTGGCCGTCGAGGCGATCGACGGGCTGACCAACTTCCAGACCGACCAGGTCGTCGCCGGCGCCTGCCCCTACAGCTACCCGTGGAACGTGCTCGGCTGGCCGGGGATCAACGTGCCGGCCGGCTTCACTGGCGCCGGGCTGCCGATCGGGGCCACCCTGCTCGGGCCCGAGAACGGCGAGTCGCGGCTGATCTCGCTCGCCGCCCAGCTCGAGACCGTCGAGCGCTGGCACGAGCGGTGGCCCGGGTGAGCGGCGAGCCGGCGGTCGAGGTCCCGGCCCGCGAGCGGGTCCTGCGGGCGGCGCTGCGGCTGATCGGCAGCGAGGGGATCGGCGCCGTCAGCCACCGCCAGGTCGCCGGCGAGGCGGGGGTCTCGCTGGGCACGCTGACCTACCACTTCCGCGACCGCGACGAGCTGCTGCGCGAGAGCCTGCGGCTGTTCGTCGGCGAGGAGGTCGCGCGGCTGGAGGCGATCGGCCGCGGGCTGCGGACCGGCGAGCTGGGCCTGGCCGACCTCCCGGGGATGGTCGGCGCGGCGATGGCCGGCGCCGCCGACGTGGCGGTGACCGTGGCCCAGTTCGAGCTCTACCTGCACGCCACCCGCGACCCCCAGTTGCGCGACGCCGTGGCCGAGAGCCGCGCCGCCTACGAGCGGCTGGCGCGCGAGGCGCTGATCCTGCTCGACGTGCCCGATCCCGGCGCGGTCGCGCCGTTGATCGTGAGCACGATCGACGGCCTGGCGCTGCGGCGGCTGGTGACCGGCGAGGAGCAGGTCGAGGAGACCGTCCGGGCGCTGCTGCTGATCGCGGCCGGGGCGCGCGCGGTCGCCGGCTGAGGCGAGCGGGTCGGGGCCGGCCGGGCCGCCGGCTCAGGCGGCGAAGGCGAGGGCGACGACCAGCACCGCGGCTTGGGCCAGCGCCGCCGTCGCGCCGCAGGTGTCGCCGGTCAGGCCGCCGAAGGCCCGGGTCGCGCCCGCGGCGGTCAGCAGGCCGAGCAGCCCGGCCACCGCCAGCGCGGTCGCCCCGACGACCGGATCGAGCAGCACCAGCGTCGCCGTGGCGGTGACGATCGAGGCCAGCGCGCCGCCGAGCGGACCGACCCGCAGCGCGTGGATCGCCCCGTCCGGTCGCGCCGGGCGGCCGCCGCGGACGTGGACCAGGATCGCCCACCGCGAGGCGGCGCCGGCCGCCACCAGCGCCCGCACCGCGTCCTCGGTGGCCAGCGGACGGAGGGCGCTCCAGGCCACCAGCGCCCAGAGCAGCAGCGCCAGCGCGCCGAA
This sequence comes from Patulibacter defluvii, assembly GCF_034096925.1. Classification (NCBI taxonomy): domain Bacteria; kingdom Bacillati; phylum Actinomycetota; class Thermoleophilia; order Solirubrobacterales; family Patulibacteraceae; genus Patulibacter; species Patulibacter defluvii. The sequence goes on along the minus strand of NZ_JAWZSQ010000013.1, from coordinate 61,398 downwards.
GGTCCCCAGCCGCGAGTCGCGCAGGACCAGCAGCCGCCGCTCGCGATCGCCGTGGACGCCGAGTCCGTCGGCCGTGTCGGCCAGGCCGTCCTCGTGCAGGCCGCCGGTGGCGACGATCCCCGCCGCCAGCCCGAGCGCGGCGGCGACCCCGCTGGCCTCGGCCCCCGGGAGCTGCGCGGCGGCGGCCAGGACCGCGGCCGCGATCGCCCCGACCAGCGCCCCGACCAGCGGGAACCACGGCACCGCCTGGGCCAGCCGCGGCGGCTCGTCGTCGCCGAACCGGACCGGGATCCGGGTCAGGAAGCCGATCGCGTGGCGAAGGCCGTCGAGCGTCACGCCCGGCAGGCTCGCACAGCGGGCCGCGGACCGGCGGCCTCCACGCCGCCGGTGACGTTCCGGTCGCTCGGCGACCGGAAGGTCGCCGTGGGCGGCGCGGCGGAGCCGCCAACCACGCGCCAACCCCCACCCACCAGGCGGCCCGGGCCGCACGTCCGCGAGACTGTCGGGCGATGAGCGACGGGACCGACAGCTACCTCCGGCCGGCGACGCCGGAGGGCTTCGACCGCTCGCGGGCGGCCGAGCGGGCCCAGGACCCGGCCGGCTGGCGGTTCCCCGACGCCGCGCGGGACGCGCTCTACGAGGTGATCGGCGCCCGCCGCGACATCCGCCGCTTCCGGCCCGACCCGGTCCCCGACGACGTGCTCGAGCGGGTGCTGACCGCCGCCCACCGCGGGCCGTCGGTGGGGCTGATGCAGCCCTGGCGGTTCCTGCTCGTCCGCGAGCACGAGACCCGGGTCGCGATGCGCGGCCTGGCCCAGCGCGAGCGGCTGCGGCAGGCCGAGCGGTTCAGCGACCGCGCCCGCCACTTCCTCGACCAGAAGATCGAGGGGATCGTCGACGCGCCGCTCGGGATCGTCGTCTGCTGCGACCACGGCCGGCCCGACGTCGAGGTCCTGGGCCGCGGCACGATCCCCGAGACCGACGTCCACTCGACCGCCTGCGCGATCCAGAACCTGTGGCTGGCCGCCCGCGCCGAGGGCCTCGGGATCGGCTGGGTCAGCTTCTACCAGCGCGACGACCTGCGCTCGCTGCTGGCGATCCCCGGCCGGGTCGAGCCGATGGCCTGGCTCTGCGTCGGCTGGCCCGACGAGCGCCCGGTCCGCCCGGGGCTCGAGGCCGCCGGCTGGGCCGCCCGCGCGCCGCTCTCGGCGGTGCTGCTGGAGGAGCGCTGGCCGGCCGAGGACGTCGCCCCCGTCGGCGGGGCGGTCGGCGAGCGCGGGGGAGAGGCGACCGCCGCCGCGCCCGGGGCCACGGACGACGTGGCCGCGGCGGACGACCCGCTGGCCCCCGAGCTCGCCGCCCTGGTCGCGGCCGTCGCCGCCAGCGACGAGCGGGCGGCGACCGCGGTTCGCGACCGCGCCGACCGGCTGGTCAAGCCGATCGGCAGCCTCGGCGTGCTGGAGCAGACCGTCGAGCGGTGGGCGGCCTGGACCGGCGACGCGCCGCCGAGCCCGTTGCGGCCGGGGATCCTGGTGCTCGCCGCCGACCACGGCCACGTCGCCCGCGGGACCTCGCTCTACGGCTCGCACGTGACCGCCCAGGTGGCCGCGGCCGCGGCCCGCGGCGGGACGGCGATCGGCGTCCTCGCCCGCCACCACGCCGGGCTGCTGGCGGTGGTCGACGTCGGGATGGCGGGCGAGACCCCGGCCGGGGTCCGGCCCGAGCGGGTCCGGGCCGCCACCGACGACCTGACCGCCGGCCCGGCGATGAGCGCCGACGACGTCAGCGCCGCGATCGCCACCGGTGCGCGGCTGGCCGGCGAGCTGCTCGACCGCGGCGCCCGCTGCCTGGTCCCGGGCGAGATCGGGATCGGCAACACCACCAGCGCGGCCGCGCTCGCCTGCGCGCTGGCCGGCCTGACGCCGGAGCTGGCCGTCGGCCGCGGCGCCGGCGCCGACGCGGCCGGGCTCGAGCGCAAGCGGGCGGTCGTCCGCGGGGCGCTGGAGCGGGCCGGCTGGCCGACCACGCCGCTGCGGGCCCTGCGCGAGGTCGGGGGCCTGGAGCTGGCGGCGGTCGTCGGCGCGATCCTCGAGGCCGGCCGCCGGCGGGCGCCGGTGGTGCTCGACGGCTTCGCGGTCGGCGTCGCCGCGCTGGCCGCGGTCCGGCTCTGCCCGAACGTCCGCGACGGGCTGGTCGCCGGTCACCGCTCGGCCGAGCCGGCCCACGGCGCGGTCCTGGCCCAGCTCGGCCTGGAGCCGCTGCTCGACCTGCGGCTGCGGCTCGGCGAGGCGTCCGGCGCGGCGCTGGCGCTGCCGTTGATCGAGCAGGCGGGACGGCTCCACCGCGACATGGAGACCTTCGCCGAGGCCGGGATCGACGGGCCGGAGCCGGCCTGAGGACGCTCAGCGGGGCGGGCGGACGCCGGTCGCGCCGGGGGGAGGCTCGGCCTCGGCGGCGGCCGTGCCACCGGCGCCCGCCGACGGCCGCTGCTGGCCGGCGCCGAGCGCGGCCCGGGCGGCCCGCGCCGCCCGCTGCTCGCGACGGCGCCGGCGTCCGCCGGAGCCGGGCACCCAGGAGGCGAGCGCGCTGATCGGCGAGATCTCCCGCTCCAGCCCCTCGGCGGCGACGACCAGCCGCTCGAGCAGCGGGACGATCTGCTCGATCCGCTGCTCGATCTCGTCGACCCGCTTGTAGACGTGCTGGACCTCGGCGGTCAGGTCGTCGATGCTCGACATGCTGCGGCCGAAGTCGGCCGCGCCGGTCTCGGTGAGGACGCGCTCGACGACGTCCTGGATCGGCTTCAGGGGGTTCGGGGGCACGTGGACACGGTATCCGCCCGCCGCCGCCGTCACCCGGTCCGGCCGTGGCGGGGCCGTCGGCGGGCGGCGAAGAACGACCGCAGCAGGTCGCCGCACTCGTCGGCCAGGACACCGCCGATCACCTCCGGCCGGTGGTTCAGCCGCGGCTCGGCGGTGACGTCGAGGACGCTGCCGCAGGCCCCGGCCTTCGGGTCGGTGCAGCCGTAGACGACCCGCGGGATCCGGGCGAGCACGATCGCGCCGGCGCACATCGCGCACGGCTCCAGGGTCACGTAGAGGGTCGCGTCGTGGACCCGCCAGCTGCCGAGCGCGGCCGCGGCGGCCCGCAGGGCGAGGATCTCGGCGTGGGCGGTCGGGTCCTCGTCCCGCTCGCGCTCGTTGCGCCCGCGCCCGAGGACGGTGCCATCGTCGGCTACCACGACCGCTCCGATCGGCACGTCGCCGTGCCGCTCGGCGATCCGCGCCTCGGCGATCGCCTGGCGCATCCAGCGCTCGGCGGCGGGGTCGTCGGGGGCGGCCACCCCGCGATGATCGCAGGGCCCGCGGGTGGATGACTGGCGTCCGCTAGGTCGTTCGAACGATCAGCACCGAGCAGGGAGCGTGGTGGCTGACCTTGTTCGGGACCGAGCCGAGCAGGAAGCGCTTGGCGCCGGTCATGCCCTTGTTGCCGACCACGATCAGGTCGCCGCCGAACTCCTCGGCGACGTCGAGGATCGCGTCGGCGGGATCGCCCTGGCGGGCGTAGGTCCGCACGTCCTTGACGCCCTTGGAGGTGGCGTAGTCCTTGGCCTGGCCGAGGGTCACCTCGACGTCGGCGCGCTCGTTGACCATCCACTCGACGTCGGCCGGGGCCTGCTTCGCCTCCTCGCGCAGGCGCGCGCCGGAGACGGGCTCGTAGGCGGAGACGATCTCGACCCGGGCACCGAGGGCGACCGCGATGTCGACGGCTTCCTTGACCGCCTGCTTGGCGGTGTCCGAACCATCGGTACCGACCACGATCGAGCCGAACATGGAACTCCTTGGCGTGCTGGTCACTGGACGTACGAGACCGGCGGACCTGCCGGCGCGCCGATCATCGCACAACGGTCGCGGGCCGGGAAATCGCTACCGGCGGTCACGCCCAGAGCTTGACCGCGGCGATCGCGATGCTGAAGAGCACGCAGACGACCAGCGCCACCTGCATCCAGAACCACGTCGACGGCATCAGACAAGGGTAGGGGCTGCGTGCGAGGATGGACGCGCGCATGGTCCCCCGCCCGCCGCACGCCCCCGACCCGCTCGGCCGATGATGATCGGCCCCGAGGATCGCCGCGACCGCAAGAAGGGCGGCAAGAAGCGGAAGAAGGCCAAGCGCAAGGCGGCCGAGGCCGCGTCCGGGGCCGAGGTCGAGGTGGCGCCGGTCGAGGAGGTCGTCGCGAGCGTCGCCGACGCGCCGGCTGTGCCCGCCGCGCCCGCCCAGCCCGCCGAGGCCGCCCCGCCTGCCGCGCTTGCCGAGCCGCTCGCCCCGGTCTCCCCGGACCCCGAGCCCGTCGCCGCCCCCGAGCCCCCCGCCGCCGTCCCGCTGGTCCCCCAGCTCGACCGGCTGCGCGAGCGGCTCGACGCGCTGCTGGCCGCCATCGAGCCGCCGCCCGCCCCGGCCTCCGCCGCCTCCGCCAGCGCCGACGCAAGCGTGGGCGCCGCCGGCCCCGACGCCCCCGAGGCCCCCGCCGATCCCGCGCCCGCGATCCAGCGCAGCGCCGTCCTCGTCGCCCGCGAGCTGCTGCACCGCGGGATGGCGCCCGAGCGCGTGCAGGAGCGGCTGGCCGTCGGCTACGGGGTCGCCGACCCCGAGGCGGTCCTCGCCGCCGCCGGTGCCTGAGCGCGCTCAGCCGGTCGTGTCGCGCAGGTAGCGGTCGTAGCTGCGCGGGGTGCTCGCGCGGCCGGCCACGGCCAGCACCGCGCCGAGGCCGTCGGGCAGCAGCGCCGCCGCCTCGCCCAGCTCCGCCCGCTGCACCCGCCCCGGCCGCGCGACCAGGATCGCCCGCGCCACCGCCCCGTGGGCCAGCAGCTCGCGGGTGTCGGCGACCGGCAGCAGCGGCGCGGTGTCGAGCACCACGGTCGCGTCCAGCTCGCCCAGCTCGGCCAGCACCCGGGCGCCGTCGGGGCTGCCCAGCAGCTCGGGCGCGTTCGGCGGCAGCTCGCCGGCGGGCAGCAGCCGCAGGCCCGGCTCGACCTCGACCAGCAGGTCCGCCACCGGCACCCCGCCGACCAGCGCCGCGGTCAGGCCGCGCGGGGCCGCGTCGGCCGTCCGTCCCAGCGCGGCGGCCAGGCCGGGCCGCCGCAGGTCGGCCTCGACCGCCACCACCGGCCGGCCGGCGCGGGCCAGCGCCCGGGCCAGCCCGGCGGCGATCGTCGTCTTGCCCTCGCCCGGCGCCGACGAGGTGACCGCCACCGTCGGCCCACCGGGGGCGTCGGGGCTGGCCAGCTGGAGCGCTGCCCGCAGCATCCGGAACGCCTCCTCCTGGCGCCGCCGGTCGTCGTCGCCGCTGCCGGGCGGGGGGACGTGGGCGACCAGCGGCAGGCCGGTCAGCCGCTGGGCCTGGGCGCCGTCGCGGACCCGCCGCCGGCGGCGCAGCACGAGCACCGCCGCCAGCGCCCCGATCGCGGCGCCGACCGCGGCCCCGGCCGCGCCCGGCCACCAGCTGCCGTCGTCGACGAGCACGCCGGCGCCGCCCCCGATCAGGGCGAGCGGCACGACGAGCAGCAGGACGATCGCGAACGGTGGCATGTGCGTGGGCGTGGGTCAGTCGGCGAGGCTGCGAAGCCCCTCGTTGATCCGCCGGCGGGCGTCGTTGACGCGGCCCTCGACGGACGCGGTCTCGGTGTCGAAGCGGGTCTTGGCGCGCAGCGTCGCGCGCGGCTCACGATCGCGCAGCGCCCGGCGGAACTCGTCGAGCGGGGCCTTCCAGCGGGCGAAGGCCTGGACCAGCGAGGCGTGGGCGTCGGCCACGACCGACGGTGGGCGGACGGCCTGGAGCTGCCGCTCGGCGCCGTCGATCCGGTCGCGCAGGCGGGTCACGGCGCGCTCGACGTCGGCCCGGCGGTCGGCCTGGGGGAGGGTCCGGTTCAGCCGCTCGAGGTCGCGCTCGAACGCCTGCTGGATCCGGTTGACGCGGTCGGCGTAGGCCCCGGCCTCGCGGACCTGCTCGGCCTGGCCGCCGCAGCCCGTGAGCGCCGCGAGGGCGATCGTCGCCAGCGCGGCGGGGAGCCCGCGGCGGCGGGCGGCGGCGAGCGGGGCGGGGCCGGGCACGCGGCGGACCCTACCCGCTCGCGAGGGCGTCCACGACGACAGTCCTGGTGAACACTTGCACAAAATCTGTTCACCAGTCACCATTGGGTCATGGCGCTCGACCTCTCCACCGTCCCCGGCGCGCTCGATCCGCACGCGCGCGGCCGCCAGCTGGCGCGGCTGGGGGACGGTCAGCCGGTCGACGTCGTCGTGATCGGTGGCGGCGTCACAGGTGCCGGGGTGGCCCTGGACGCCGCCACTCGCGGCCTGCGCGTGGTGCTGCTGGAGCGGCGCGACCTGGCCTGGGGCACCAGCCGCTGGTCGAGCAAGCTCGTCCACGGCGGGCTCCGCTACCTGGCCTCGGGCGCGGTCGACCTGGCGCTGGAGAGCGCCCAGGAGCGGCATGTGCTGCTGACCCGCACCGCGCCCCACCTGGTCCGGCCGCTGCCCTACCTGATCCCGCTCGCCGGCGACGTCGGCCGCGCCAAGGCGGCCGAGCTGCGGATCGGCCTCGGCCTCGGCGACGCGCTCCGCGCCGCCGCCCGCACCGCGCCCTCGGCGCTGCCCCGCTCGCGGCGGGTCAGTGCGGCCGAGGCGCTGCACCTGGCCCCGGGCCTGGCCGAGCGCGACCTCCGCGGCGCGCTGCTCGGCTGGGACGGCCAGCTGGAGGACGACGCCCGGCTGGTGCTGGCGATCGCCCGCACCGCCGCCGCCCACGGCGCCACGATCCTGACCGGGATCGACGTCCGCCGGGCCGCCCCGGGCGACGTCGAGGCGGTCGACGCCACCAGCGGCGAGACCCTGCACCTGGCCCCGCGCGCGGTCGTCAACGCGACCGGCGTCTGGGCCGGCGAGCTCGACCCCGGCGTCCAGCTGCGGCCCAGCCGCGGAACCCACCTGGTGCTCGATCCCTCGGCCTTCGGCGGTCAGCTGCGGGCCCAGGTCTCGGTCCCGGTCCCCGGCGAGTCCGGCCGCTTCCTGCTGGTGATCCCGCGCCCCGACGGGACCGTGATCCTGGGCCTCACCGACGACCCGATCGACGGCCCGATCCCCGACCTGCCCGAGCCGACCGCGGCCGACCGCGAGTTCCTGCTGCGCAGCGCCTCGGCCGCCTTCCGCCGCCCGATCGGGCCCGAGCAGGTGATCGGCGCCTACGCCGGCGTGCGGCCGCTGGTGGCCGGCGACGCCGGGGCGACCGCCGACCTCTCGCGCCGCCACGTGGTCCACGTCGCCGGCAGCGGCGCGGTCACGATCACCGGCGGCAAGCTCACCACCTACCGGCGGATGGCGGAGGACGCGCTCGACCGCGCCGTCGCCGAGGCGGGCCTGCCGGCGACCCCCTGCCGGACCACCGAGGTGCCGCTGGTCGGCGCCGCCTCGCGGCGGTCGCTGGCCGCGCTCGCCGTCCCGCGGCGGCTGGTCGAGCGGCACGGGGCCGAGGCGCCGCGGATCGCCGCCCTCGCCGCCCGCGACCCCGAGCTGGCGCGGCCGGTCGCTCCCGGCAGCGACGTCCAGCAGGCCGAGCTGGTCTGGGCGGCCGCGGTCGAGGGCGCCCGCGACGTCGGCGACCTGCTCGACCGTCGCACCCGGCTGGGCCTGGTCCCCGAGCGCCGCGCGGCCGCGGTGCCGGCCGCCGAGCAGGCGCTGGCGCGGGTCGCCGACGCCGTCGGGGCCGCCGTCTAGGGGGAAAACGCCCCGCCGGCCCTGCGCGGACGGCGAACACGCGCCATCATTCGCAGCCGATGGCGTCCGACGACGACCACCCCGCCGTCCAGCTGGGCGACGCGATCCCCGATCCCGCCTGGCGGGACGACGCGACCCTGCGCGGGGCGCTCGAGCACGCCGTGCAGGTGGCGCTCGACCGGCCGCCGGTCGCCCTGCGGCTGCTGGAGTCAGCCCGCGCCTGCGTGCTCGACCGCGGGGTCGCGCGGGTGACGATGAGCGACGTCGCCCGCCGCGCCGACGTCAGCCGCACCACGCTCTACCGCCACTACCCGGACGTCGAGGCGGTCCTCCGCGACCTGATGACGCACGACTTCGGGCGGCTCGCGATCGAGGCGGTCACGGTCGCCGTCGATCGCCCGAACGGCCGCGAGCGGCTGGTGGCGACCGTCGCCGAGGTCGTCCGCGCGCTCCGCGGCGACGCGCTCTTCCGCAAGATCCTCGACGTCGATCCCGAGCACCTGCTGCCGTACCTGACCGCCCGCCCGGGCGCCTCGCAGCGGACGATGCTGGAGCTGCTGGAGGCGGCGATCGCGGCCGGCCGCGCCGACGGCTCGATCGCCGCCGGCGACGGCGCCGTACGGGCGCGCGTGGTGCTGCTGCAGCTGCAGGCGGTGACCGTCTCGGCCGGGGTCGTGGCCGACGACGAGGCGGCCGAGGCGGCCCTGGTCGACGCCGTGGCGATCGCGCTCGACGCGCAGCTGCGGGTGCCGATCGCCGGCTCGTGAGCCCGCGGCTGCCGGACGGCGATCCGGCGCCCGACGACGGCGCCCTGCCGGCCACGGCCCTCGCCGAGCGGCGCGGGCGGCCGTTGAGCGTCTACGTCCACGTGCCGTGGTGCGCGTCCCGCTGCGGCTACTGCGACTTCAACACCTACGTCCCGCCGGAGGGCGCGCTGGAGGGCCTGGGCGAGCGGTTCGCGGCCGCCGTCGACGCCGAGCTGGCGCTGGCCGCGCGGGTCCTCGACGAGCGCCCGCCGGTCGCCACGGTCTTCCTCGGCGGCGGGACCCCGAGCCTGCTCGACCCGGCCGTGCTCGGCCGGGTGGTGGCCGCGGTCGACCGCCGGCTGGGCCTGGCGCCCGGCGCCGAGGTCACGTGCGAGTGCAACCCGGAGTCGGTCGACGGCGAGCGGCTGGCGCGGCTGCGGGCGGCCGGCGTCACCCGGGTCTCGTTCGGGATGCAGAGCGCTCGCGCCCACGTGCTCCGCTCGCTGGAGCGGGCCCACGACCCCGCGCGGCCGCCGGCGGCGGTGGCCGAGGCGCGCGCGGCCGGCTTCGACGCGGTCGGGCTCGACCTGATCTACGGCGCCGACGGCGAGCGCGACGAGGACTGGGGCGCCTCGCTGCGGACGGCGATCGCCGCCGGCCCGGACAGCATCAGCGCCTACGCCCTGACCGTCGAGCCGGGCACCCGCTACGCGGCGTTGGTCGCGCGCGGCGCCCGCCGCGGCACCGACGACGGCACGCTCGGCCGCCGCTACGAGGCCGCTGACCGGGCGCTCGCCGCCGCCGGCTACCGCTGGTACGAGCTGTCGAACTGGGCCCGCAACCCGGCCGGCGTCTGCCGCCACAACCTCGCCTACTGGCGCGGCGACGACTGGTGGGGCGTCGGGCCGGGCGCGCACTCGCACGTGGCCGGCGTCCGCTGGTGGAACGCGCTCCGGCCCGCGAGCTGGATGGCGCGGCTGGCGGAGGGCCGCTCGCCGGCGGTCGGCCGCGAGACCCTCGACCGGGCCGCGCGCGAGCTGGAGGCGCTGATGACCGCGATCCGGCTGCCGGAGGGCCTGACGGCCGCCGCGCTGCCGGCCGGGGCGGCGGCGCGGGTGCCGGGGCTGCTGGCCGACGGGGTCGTCGATCCGGCGGCCTGGGCGGCGGGGCGGGTGGCGCTGACCCGCCGCGGTCGGCCGCTCGCCGACGGCGTGCTCCGGCGGCTGGTCGCGTGAGGGCGTCGGGCCGGGCCGTTGCGCCGGGCCGCCGCGACGTGGCAGGATGTGAAGGACCGATGCCCGAGGACCCTTCGAGTCCCGTCACCTCGGCTCGCGATCCGCGGGTCGTGGACCTCCGCGAGCTGCAGCACGATCACCGCCTGCGCGACGAGCGCGGTCTGGCCGTGGTCGATGACGAAGCGCTGCTGCTCGCGGCCCTCGAGGCCGGCTGCACGATCGAGCTGCTGCTCGAGGATGCGGCCCGCCGCGAGGATCCCGCTCCCTGGCGCCAGCTGGTCGACCCGGCGGTCGCGATCCCGGCCGCCGGCGACGCCCTCCGCGAGCTGTCCGCGACCGGCCGCCGGCCACGGGCCGTGGCCGCCGTGCGCCGTCCGCCGGTCCCGCCCGGACCGGCTCCCGGCGGCGGCCTGGCCCTGCTCGGGGTCTCCGACTCCGGCAACGTCGGCGGGATCCTGCGGACCGCCGCCGCCTTCCGGCTGCCGGCGGTGACGCTGCTCGACGGTTGCGCCGACCCGTGGGGCCGCAAGGCGCTGCGCGTCTCGCAGGGGGCGGCCTTCCGTCCCGGCCTGGTGCGGCGGGCGACCGACGTCGCCTCGCTCCGCGAGCACAGCGAGGGTCCGCTGGTGGCGGCCGTCGCCCACGACGGCGAGGATCCGCGGGCGCTGCCGGCCGGGGCGACGGTGCTGCTCGGCGCCGGCCACGGTGGGCTGACCCGCGGCGACGTCGCCCGCTGCGACCTGACCGTGACGGTGCCGGCCGACGGCTTCGACTCGCTCGGGGTCTCGGCGGCCGCGGCGGTCGTGGCCTACGCGCTGGCCGGGGCCCGCGAGACGACCGCCGGTCGCCGTCCGGCGGCCGACGTCGCCCGCGCCTGATCAGACCCGCTCGACGACGGTCAGCGAGACCCCGCCGCCGCGGTCGGGCTGCCCCAGCTCGACCGTCCAGCCGGCGCGGGCGACCCGCTCGGCGATCCCGTCGACCGTGCGCGGGTCGCGACCGCTGCCGCCCTCGTCGATCAGCAGCGCGCGGGCGATCTCGCCGCGGGTCGCCTTCGCCATGTGGCTGACGACGGTCCGGCGGCCGGCCTGCTCGCGGACCACGTCGACCGTCACCACCGGCGCGTCGGCCGGCGTCCAGAGCGCGCGGTAGGCGCCCGAGCGGAGGTCGACCACCAGCTCGTCGGCGGGCAGTGCGGCCCGCAGCGGCTCGCGCCACAGCTCGGTGGTGGTCGGCAGCCCCGGCAGCCGCACGCCGGCCGGGCAGCGGTAGGCAGGGATCCGGTCGTTGGGACCGACCACGCCCCAGAGCGCGCTGGTGATCAGCACCCGCCGGCCGGCCCGCCGCTTGGCCCCGGTCGGCAGCCCGATCAGGTCGAGCCGGTCGAAGAGCACGCCGCTGTAGATGCGGGCCGCGGCCCCGGCCGGCTGCCGCTCGAGGTCGGCGTTGCGGGCCAGCTCGGCGCCGCTGCGGGGACCGAGCCCGAGCGCCTCGAGCGCGGTCGGCTGGTCGCCGGCGCTGAGCCGCTCGAGCGCGGCGATCGCCCGCCGGCGGACGGGGTTCAGCTCGGGGAAGCTCAGCTGCTGCAGGTCGACCGGCCGCCCGCGGGCGGGTGCGGTCTTTCCTTCTGAGGGCGGCAGCAGCAGGAGCACCCCGGGAACGCTACGCGGACGGCGGGAGACCTGTCCGCTCGCGCAGCGCCAGCCGCAGCGCGACGCCGGAGGGATCGCGCACGACCGGATCGCCGTCGAGCAGCTCGACCGGCTCGTGGCCGGCGGCCCGCAGCCGCTCGAGGGCGCCGTCGCGGACGCCGGCGTCGCGGTAGAGGAGGGTGGCGTGGCGGAGTCCGCGCGCGCCGGGCACGGCGGCCCGCCCGCGCGAGCGCCAGACGTTGGTGCCGACGTGGTGGTGGTAGCCGCCGGTGGCCAGGAAGAGCGCGTCGGGGTAGCCGTCGGTGGCGACGTCGAAGCCGAGCAGGTCGACGTAGAAGGCGCGGGTGGCGGCCAGGTCGGCGACCTGCAGGTGGACGTGGCCGACGATCGCCTCGGTCGGGATCGCGGCCTCGGGCGCGTCGCTGCGGGCGGCGCCGAGCAGGTCCTGGAGGTCGAGCGCGATCGTCGCCATCTCGACCTGGCCGTTCGGCTCGTGCCGCCACTCGTCGCGGGGGCGGTCGCGGTACAGCTCGATCCCGTTGCCCTCGGGGTCGTGCAGGTAGAGCGCCTCGCTGACCAGGTGGTCGGAGGCCCCGTCGAGCCGCTCGCCGGCGCGGGCCAGCCGCAGCAGCGCCTCGGCCAGCTCGGCGCGGCCGGGGTAGAGGATCGCCAGGTGGAAGAGCCCGGCGCTGCGGGGCGCGGGGCTGGCGTCCTCGACCTGGTGGAGGACGACGAGGTCGCGCTCCTCGGTCCCCAGCCGGACCACGCCCTCGCCGGCGTCGCGCTGCTGGAGGCCGAGCGCGTCGCGGTAGAAGCGCCGGACGCCGTCGAGGTCGACCACGTCGAGCGCGACGGGCCCGGCGGCGATGCTGGTGGTGGCGGTCGTCACGGGCATGGCTCCACAATAGCAAGTGCTTGCACAAACAACAATAGACTGGTGGGATGGCCCCGCGAACGGGGCCGGGGGAGGGCCGGGCCGCGGCCGCGCCCCGAGCGGGCGGGGCCGGAGGCCGCGACGACTCAGTCGGCCGACAGCTCGGGGCCGTCCTCGCCCTCCTGGACGTTCGAGGCCATCTGCTCGGCCAGCTGCGGCAGCAGGTCGGCGACCTGCATCCCCAGCACCTGGGCGAAGGTGGCCACCACCTGGGTCTCGCCGTCCTCGCCCGCGACCTCCTCGATCTGGGGCGAGAAGATCGCCTCGGCCTGGACCTCGCCGGGCTCCTGCGGGTGGTCGGAGAGCACGATCACGGCGCGGCCGGGGCCGTCGCGCTCGACCCGACCGCCGAGGACGTCGCGGACGGCGCCGAGGATCTCGGCGACCATCTCCGACCAGAGCACGCGGGCGTCCTCGCGCTCGGCGTCGTCCATGTCGGCGAGGTGGTGCTGGTTGCGCCGCGCGAGCGCCTCGACGCCGGCGGCCACCGACCGCTGCTCCAGCAGCTGGTCGATGTGCAGCGGCACGGACGGCTCGGGCATCGGGACGGGTTCGTCGCTCACGGGCCCCACGCTACGCCATACGTCGCGACGCCGCAGGACGGATCGACACGCGGCCGGCCCTGGAACGACGACGCGGCCGGTCCGAGCACCCCGTGAGGGGGTCGGCCGGCCGCGTCGGCGAGCGGACGTCGCGGGCGGGAGGCTCCCGCCCGCGAGCGGCCTAGCGCTTCTTGGTCGGGGTCGTGACCTCGACCTTGCGGCAGTTCCGCAGGCGGTTGTTGCGGGCCTCGTTCTTGTTCGCCCGCACCACGTCGCGCGGCGAGCCGCAGTTCACCACCACCGGCTTCGTGTAGATGCTGATGCTGACGATGTTGCGGCCCTTCTTGGTGGCCGGCCCGGTGAAGACCCGCTCGCCGCCGGCACGCGTGCTCGTGCCGGTGGTGAAGAAGTCGTTCCCGTTGCCGCCCGAGAGCCGGTCGTTGCCCGGATCGCCGTGGAGGCTGTCGTTGCCGGCCTCGCCGTAGATCCGGTCGTTGCCGTTGCCGCCGTAGATCCGGTCGCCGCCGGCGCCGCCGTAGAGGCGGTCGTTGCCCTCGCCGCCGTAGATCCGGTCGGCGCCCGCGTTGCCGTCGATGCAGTCGTTGCCGTCGACGCCGTAGAGGCGGTCACCGCCGCCGAGGCCGAGGATCCGGTCGGCGCCACGGGTGCCGTAGATCTTGTCGCTCTTGGCCGAGCCGACCACGACGTAGTCCTTGCCGGGTCCGTAGAGGCACTTCGACTTCGGCAGCTGGCCGGCCTCGGCCAGGCGCCGGGCCTCGACCAGCGGGATCACGGTCCCGCCGCGCGGGGTGTCGGTGCTGTTCGGGATCCCGATCACGACCAGGCCGTAGCGGTCGGTGCCGGGGATCACGCAGACGATCGGCGCGCGGCCCTGCGGCGTCGAGCCGGGCGGGCAGATCTCGTCCTCGTTCCCGGGCGGGTTCGAGGGGCCGTCGCTGTTGCAGACGTCGCCGGTGTTGCCGATCTTGGTCTCGCCGATGACGATGTCGAGCAGGCCGCCGTTGGGGCTGCCCTGGGTCGGGGCGACGCGGATCCGCAGCGGCTGGACGACGATCCCGTTGGCCGTCTTGACGACCTTGTTCGGGGTGTCGATCGAGACCAGGCCGCCGAGGCCGAGGCCGTCGACCGCGCCCTTGAGCGCGGTCACCAGGCCGTCGAGCGAGACCGGGGCGCCGAGCACCTTGAGGTCGGTCAGGATCGAGCTGCCGGTGTACTCCGGCTTGCCCGCCTTGCAGGTGGCGGTGGCGCTGGCCTTGATCGCGCCGACCGAGAGCAGCTCGGCCAGGCCGGCCGGCTTCAGGCTGACCTGGGCCAGCGTGGTGCTGGCGGTCACCGACTGCGCCTTCGGCGCGCCGGTCTGCGGCGTGATCGTGGTCTTGGCCTGGGCGGCGGTGGCGAACAGCAGGCCGTCGACGATCGGCACGGCGCCGCCGGTGTTGCCGGCGCCCTGCTCGTCGCTCGAGCAGAGCGGCTTGTCGAAGGTGAGGCCGGGCGTGCTGCCCTTGATGCCGTTGGCGACCAGGGGCTCGACCGGAGCCGGCATGTTCGCGACCGAGGCGTAGATGCCGCTGGCGCGACACTGCCAGGCGGCCGGTGCATCGGCCGCGGAAGCCCCGCGCGGCATCGCCAGCAGGGCGACGGCGACGGCGAGGAAGAGGAGAAGGGCCGCCGTCGCACGTGGCGATCGCGAACGCGACCACGCCGAACCGGGCGACGGGTAGGGGAGGGAACTCAGAGGCGCTGACACCTGGCTATGTCTACCGGAACCCCCCTCCGCCAGACGCCGGAATCCCTGCATATGGGGGTCAACCAACAGAGAGTTGACGACCTGTCACCGGCCCTACGACGATCGTCCATGGCTATGACCCGCGCGTTCCCTGGACGTTCGATCGGGTTTACGGCGGCCACTACGGTGTCCAGCCCGTCGGCAGGGGCGGTTGCGGGGCCGCCGCTCCCCCCGATCGGTGGGTCGTCGGCCTGGACGGCGAACGGCCGATCCGCCGGCCGTTCGTCCAAGCTCGGCGGCCAGGCGCGGACGGCGCGCGGTGCCCCGGAACGACGAACGGCGGGGCCCCGAGGGGCACCCGCCGTTGGCAAGGTCGTGGTCGCGGCGGGGCCGCGACGGTGGCGCCGGGGCTAGGAGCGGCCGGCGAGCTCGACGATCAGGTGCTCGGTGATCGGCACCTGGATCTCCTGCCGGGTCGGCAGGCGCAGCACGCGGCCGGAGAGGCCGTCGTGGTCGGCCTCGAGCCAGGCCGGGACGATCGCGACCAGCTCGGTGGCCTCCTGGGCCAGCGGCTTGATCGGGGCGCCGTCCTTGATCGTCACGACGTCGCCCGGCTTCAGGCGGGCCGAGGCGATCGTGTGGCGGATGCCGTTCACGAGCACGTGGCCGTGCGAGACGAACTGGCGGGCCTGCGCGCGGGTGGCGGCGAAGCCGAGGCGGACGACGACGTTGTCGACCCGCAGCTCGAGCAGCTGCAGCAGCCGCTCGCCGGTCACGGTGTTCTCCGCGTTGCGCTTGGCCGCCTCGGTCAGCAGGCGACGGAACTGCTTCTCGCGGACGCCGTAGTAGCGCTTCGCGCGCTGCTTCTCGCGCAGCTGCTGGGCGTAGACCGACGTCTTCATCCGACGACCGCCGCCGTGCTGCCCCGGGGGCAGCGCCCCGCGGCGCTCGAGCGCACCCTTGCCGGCGAGCCGGCGGGCACCCTTGAGCTCCAGGTCGACGCCCTCCCGGCGGGAGAGCCGCTCGACCGGTCCGGTGTATCGACCCATCGAGGGCCTCCTAGATCCAAAGTCCGTTAGACAAGAGTCCGAAATCGTAGCCCAGGAACCCGATTCGACGCGCTGCGGCCGCCGCACGGCCGCCCGCGCGGGAACCTGACGGGGTGCGACCCGCCGCGGGCCGAGCTGGCAGACTGCGGGGCCGGGTCGCCGGGTTGCGGGCAGGAACGACGCATCTCGCGGGCAATCTCCGCATGATGAGGCGGTCGCGGTTGTGCGTCCGCGGCGACCAGGATCCGTTCCCCACCGGCATGAGTGACACCTCGACCGACCGCGACCCCGAGCTGACCGACGACGCGGCCGAGCCCGACGGCTCCGCCTCCGCCGAGCCCCGCGACGCCCCGCCCGACGACGGCGCGGACGAGCGCGAGGAGCAGGCGTCCGAGGACCAGGACGGGGACCGCGCGGACGAGGCCGAGGTCGACGCCGACGACGCTGCCGTGGACGACGAGGACGACGCCGTCGCGACGACCGCCGACGACGGCGACGACGACGGCGAGATCGACGACGCCGCCGCGCCGCCGGTGATCGGCTGCCTGCGCTGCGACGCGCGGGTGCCGCTCGGCTCCCGCTACTGCCCCCGCTGCGGGGTGCCGCTGGTCCGCTCCGGCGAGGACGCGGCCAGCCGGCTCTCGCGGACCCGCCGCAACGCGCCGATCCCGGTCCGCCTGATCGTGCCGCTGCTGGTGGCCGGCGTCGTCGCCGTGGTCGCCTGGCTGGCGGTCATCAACGACCCCGACGCCGCCTACCGCAAGGACGTCGCCGCCGACCTCTCGCGCGCCGTCGACGCCAACCGCGAGCTGTCGCGCCACCTGCTGGCGCTGCGCCCGGGCGGCGACAGCGGCGCCGCCCTGACCGCGGCCGAGCAGGCGACGACCGAGCTCGACGCGGCCGCCCGCGCGATCGAGGACCGCGACGTCCCCAGCGGCGAGACGGCTCGCTTCACCCGCGCGACCAACGCGCTGGCCGCCGACCGCACCTACGTCACCACGGTGCTCTCGATCCTGCGCGAGTCGCGCTCCGGCGAGCTGTCCGAGCTGGGCCGCCGCTCGGCCCGCGCGGCCGCCGCGCTGGCCACCGTCGACGACATCGTCCCGACCGAGGGCGCGATCGACGGCACCCGCGAGCTGGGCCGCTTCGCCCGCGCCCCGCGCAGCGGCGGGGGCAAGGGCAAGGGCAAGGCGACCGGCACCTCGGCCAAGGGCGGATCGACGTTCCTCACCACCCTCGACGAGCGGATCGACGCCGCCCGCAGCGCCTTCCCGAAGACCAAGCGGGCGTTCGCGCTGCTGCGCGCCGCCCGCGACGGGGTCGACCGCTTCCAGGGCCAGGGGGAGCGCCCGAGCGACGCCGCCGCGGCGGTCTCCGAGGCGCGCGAGCTGTTCAACGGGATCGCCGGCGACCGGACCGCGGCCGCCGGCCAGGTCCGCTCGCTGACGACCAAGAACGAGAACCAGCGCGCGATCGTCGAGCAGCTGGCCGCCGCCTACGAGGCGTCGGCGGCGACCGCTACCACGCTGGCGCAGTGCCTCGGCGCGGGCGACACGACCGCCACCGCCGCGCGCTGCCTGGAGCAGGTCCGCGACCGCTCGACCGCCGAGCGCAACGCCCGCGAGGCGTTCCTGACCGCGGTCGCCCCCGGCCGCCGGGCGGCGCAGCTGCCGCCGATCTCCCCCGACCTGTAGGTCGTCCCCGCTCCCTCCGACCGCGCCCCGGGGCCGCCGCAGCGGCCCCGCTCCTGCCGAGATGCCCCGTCCCCGCCCCGCCGCGCCGCTCGCGCTCCTGCTGGCGATCGTCGCGCTGGCCGGCTGCGGCGGCGGCGACGGACCGGAGCACGACCGCCGCCCGACCCGCCCGCCGGCCCCCGAGCGGGCCGCCGACGAGGCCCGGGCCAGCTTCGACGGCGCCCGCCGGGCGAGCGCCGCGCAGCCCGCCACCCGGGTCGACGAGCGCGACGACGACGCCGGCCGGCTGGCCCGCCGGGCCCGCGACCTGGCCGCCGACAGCGTCGCCTCGTGGTCCACGCTGCAGCTGCCGGACGGCCGCTTCCGCGACCCGCTCTCGGGCGGCCGGGCGACGACCGGCTACGGCCGCGTGATGCTCGGCTACGGGCTGCTGCGGGCCGGCCTGCTGCGCGACCGCGAGCCGCTGTGGGTGGCCGGCGCCCGCGCCCTGGCGCGCCGCAACCCGCCCTCCAGCCAGAGCTTCCGCGCGCTCGGGATGCTGGCCGCGCTCGAGCGGGTGCCGGTGCTGCCGCGGACCGTCCGCCGCGAGACCACCCGCTACCTGCGCGGGTTCCAGCCGACCTCGGCCAAGCCGGGCGAGGAGGGACCGGCCGGCGGTCACCAGCGCGACCGCCGGCCCTACAGCAACCTCAAGCTGGTCGAGGCGACGTCGGTCGCGATGCTGCTGCGGACCGGTCTGCGCTCGACGGTCGCCGGCACCCGGCTGGCCGACCGGGCCACGTCGCGGGCCTTCGTCCGCTCGGTCGTCGGGCCCGAGGTCGCGCGGGCGATCGGCCCCGACCTGCGGGCCCGCGGCGCCGACGGGCGGATCACCGGCGGGATCCTCTCCGACTCGCCGACCTACCCGCTGGCGTACCACGCGCTCTCGACCTGGGCGCTGGCGCGAACGGTCCGTGAGCTGGGCCCGGCGGCCCCGCCCGCGGCTCGCCGGAGCCTGCGGCGGGCGCTCGACGCGCTGACCGTGCTGATGGCGCCGGACGGCCAGGTGGCCTGGTACGGCCGCGGGCAGAGCCAGGTCTGGGTGCCCGCGATCGCCGCCGCGGCCGCCGCCGAGGGGGCCCGCGCGTTCGCCGCCGACCGGCCGCTGGCGGGACGGCTGCTGGCCGTCGTCGACCGCGCGCTGACGCTGCTGCGCGACCGCTACCGCCAGCCCGACGGGCGGCTGCTGCTCGTCGACCGCGGTCCGGGCGCGGCCGAGCGCCGCGACATGGTCGGGATCGACCACTACGCCGGCAACGTCGTCTACGGCGGGCTGGCGGCCTACGGCCTCTTCGAGGCGCTGGACGCGCTCGCCGCGCTGCCGGAGGGGCTGCGGAGCGGGCCGCTGCCGGCCGACGGCGACCTGCGGGTGGTCGACGGGCGCACGTCGCACCTGGCGGTCGTCCGCCGCGGCCCGCTCTGGTTCGCCGTCCACGGGATCGCCCAGCACCGCCGCGACCTCCGCTACGACTTCGGCCTGCTGCGGCTGGAGCGACGCGACGGCGACGGCTGGCGGGACGCGCTGCGGCCGCGGCCGATCACCCTCACCGGCGACGCCCGCACCGTCTCGGCCGGGCCGCAGATCGTCGTCGGCGGCGAGGCCGGCTACCCGGTCGGCGAGCGGATCGACGCCGCGGCCGACGGCACGGTCACCGTCCGCGGCGGCTTCCGGACCCGCGCCGGCGGCTGGCTGGCGCGCGGCGTCGTCTTCCGCTGGCAGCCGCGGGGCACGGTCCTGCGGATGACGGTCAGCGGGCTGCCGCGGTCCGCGACCGTTCTCCGGACGACGGTCTACGCGCCGCCCGCGAGCCTCCGCGCCGGCGGCTCGACGGTGGTCGCCGAGGGCCTGCGGGTGCGCTTCGCCGCTCCGGTCCGGACCGCGATCCGCGGCCGCTTCCACAACGCCCCCGACCGCGACCTGGCGGCGGCGGTGGTGCGGGTCGCGCCGCGCGACGGCCGGGTCGTGGTCGACTACGAGACCGGCTGACCGCCGGCGGCGGCGCCCGCCGCGGCCGGGTGCAGCATCGCCGCGACCAGCGAGCGGACGGTGTCGCGGACCCCGTCGGGCGAGACCGGGAAGAACCACGGCATCCCGCCCGGCAGCTCGCGGATCCCGTTGCCGACCCGCGCCAGGTGGGCCAGGCCGAGGATCTGGACGTAGATCGCGTTGGCGGCGTAGTCGGGGTCCTCGACGGCGAACTCGCCCTCCGCGTTGCCGCGCCGCAGCAGCGCCACCGGCCGGTGCAGCGCCTCGGCCACCGCCCGCCCCATCCGCAGCATCGCCGCCTCGCTGATCCGCTCCAGCAGCTCGGTCCCCGGCTGCCGCAGCATCGTCATCGCGATGTCGATGAAGGCCGGGTGGCGGAGGCAGAAGTCGAGGAAGTTGGCGGTCAGCGCCTGCAGCTGGTCGGTCGCCGGGCCGTCGTCCTCGATCGCGGCGAACTCGCGCGTGAGGTCCTCGACGTAGGTGACGATCGTCAGCGCGAACAGCTCGTCCTTGCCCGAGAAGTGGCGGTAGATGATCGCCCGGTTGAGCCCGGCCGCCCGCGCGACGTCCTCGATCTGGGCGTCGTGGACCCCGCGCTCGTCGAACAGCGCCCGGGTCGCGTCGAGGATCTCGCGCTCGCGGTCGCGCCGTCGCGCGGCGGCGCCGGAGCGGCGCGCGGAGGGGCTGGGGGAGGCCATGGACGTTGATCCTACCGCCGGTTGCGTCGATCTGTAAACCTTGGTTACACTTTGCGTCAGACGCCCGGTCACCGTCTGACCGGGTCCTGGGCTGCGGCCCGCGAATCTCCCCTTCGATCGTCCGAGGAACTGTCCGAGATGAGCACCACCACCAGCGTCGACGTCATGGCCCTCGCGGGCGAGCTGGCGCAGGAGCGCATGAAGCCCGAGTGGTCGACCTTCAGCCTCGAGCTGAACGAGGAGCAGCGCGAGCTGCAGGCCTGGGTCCGCGACTTCGCCGAGAAGACGATCCGCCCGGCCGGCGCCGAGTGGGACGAGCGGGAGGAGTTCCCGTGGCCGATCGTCAAGGAGGCCGCCGAGATCGGCCTCTACGGGCTCGACGGCACGCTGTCGATGTTCATCGACCCGACCGGCCTGCTGACCCCGATCTTCCTCGAGGAGATCTTCTGGGGCGACGCCGGCATCGGGATGGCGCTCCAGGGCACCGGCCTCGCCGTCTCCGCGATCTTCGGCCAGGGCACGCCGGAGCAGATCAACGAGTGGCTGCCGCGCTGCTACGGCACCGCCGCCGAGCCGCAGGTCGCCGCCTTCTGCTCGTCGGAGCCGAACGCCGGCTCGGACGTCTCGAACATCCGCACGACGGCCAAGTACGACGAGGCCAGCGACGAGTGGGTCATCAACGGCTCGAAGTCGTGGGCGACCAACGGCGGGATCGCCGACGTCCACGTCGTGATCGCGACCGTCGACCCGTCGCTCGGCTCGCGCGGGCACGCCGCCTTCGTGGTCCCCAAGAGCGAGATCAAGGGCATCTCGCAGGGCGCCAAGGTCAAGAAGCACGGCATCCGCGCCTCGCACACCGCCGACGTCAACCTCGACGACGCCCGCGTCCCCGGCCGCTACCTGCTCGGCGGCAAGGAGAAGCTCGACGCCCGGCTGGCGAAGGCCCGCGAGGGCAAGACCTCGCGCGGGAACGCCTCGATGGCGACCTTCGAGGCCTCGCGCCCGGCCGTCGGCGCGATGGCGCTCGGCGTCGCCCGCGCCGCCTACGACTACGCGCTCGACTACGCCAAGGAGCGCGAGCAGTTCGGTCGCAAGATCATCGAGAACCAGGCGATCGCGTTCAAGCTCGCGAACATGAAGACCGAGCTCGACGCCGCCCGGCTGCTGGTCTGGCGCGCCTCGTGGATGGGCGCCGGCACGCTCCGCGGCAAGCCGCACGCGTTCGAGAACGCCGAGGGCTCGATGGCCAAGTACAAGGCCTCCGAGGCCGGCGTGAAGATCACCGAGGAGGCGATCCAGATCCTCGGCGGCAACGGCTACACCCGGGAGTACCCGGTCGAGCGCTTCCACCGCGACTCGAAGATCATGACCATCTTCGAGGGCACCTCGGAGATCCAGCAGCTGGTCATCGCCCGCACGATCTCGGGCGTCCGCGTCCCGTAGCGCGGGGCGGACGGTCGGCGGCGCGCGGCCCGCGCGCCGCCGGCGGTCCTACGAGGCGACGGTCAGCGTCGCCTTGCAGGAGGGGGCCTTGTCGGCCAGCGCCTTCGGCATCTTCGCCTCGGGCTTGACGTCGATCGACTGGATCTTCGTCAGCGCGCCCTGGAAGTCGGCGACCTTCTTGACGGCGCCGATCGCGCCGACGGCCTGATCGACGGCGCCGTCGATCTTCTTCGCGTCGCGCTTCATCGCGTCCTGGAAGTCGGAGTAGTCGTCCGGCGCTTCGAGGTCGCTGAGGGTCTTGATCTCGTCGCGGGTGACGTTGAAGACCTTGGTGTAGATCTCCTTCACCTGCGGCAGGATCGCGTCGGGGCTCTTGCGGGCCTGCGGCGTCAGCTTGGTCAGCTCGGCCTGGAGGGCCCGGCCCCGGTCGACGGCCTGCTTGCAGGCGCCCTCGTAGCTCTTGGCGTAGTCCTCCTTGCTGGTCCCGCCGCCGCAGCCGGCGACGGCCAGGGCGGCCGTGGAGGCGAGCACGGCGGAGAGGGCGGCCGTGCGGTGGAGCGCGATCATCGCGCCACCGTACCGAGCGACGGTCCGGTGGCGCGTGACGGCTGCGGGAGCTACTTGTCGAGCGCGGCGCAGGACGGGGCGGCCTTCTTCAGGTCGTCCGGCATGTCCTTGGAGTCGCCGAACTCGATCGCGTCGAGCTTGGTGCCGATGGTGGAGAGCTCCTGGATCGTCTTGATCTTGGAGACCTCGTCCTTCGCCTTCGTGACGGCGTCCTGGCTCTTGCCGGCGCTGTCCTTGAGCGACTTCTGGAAGTCGGACCACTTGTCCGGCGCCTTGGCGTCGGCCATCACCTGGATCTGCTCGCCGAACGTGTCGAGCAGCTTCGTCGTCAGCGACTTGAAGCCCTCGATCGCCTTGTTCGGGTCCTTGGCCGCCTGCGCCTGCAGGTTCTGGGCCTCGCCCTGCAGCCCGGCGACCGCGTCCGTCACCGTCTTGCAGGCGGTGTTGTAGGTCTTGACGTAGTCGGCCTCGTTGCCGCCGCCGCCGTCGCTGCCGCCGCAGCCGGCGGCCCCGAGGGCGAGACAGGCCGCCGCCAGGGCGGCCGAAGTTGGGCGAAGGAAGGTGCGCATGGCCGGCACCGTAGCGTGACGGCGAGCGCCCACGCTCTACGCTCCGGGCGATGCCCGCCCGCTCGGAGTCCCCGCCGGTGCCCGGTCTCCCCCACGCGAGGGAGGGCCGCGCGGTCCGGTTGTCGGAGCTGACGACGCTCGGCCTGGGCGGCCCGGCGGAGCGGCTGACGGTGGCCGAGGACGAGGCCGCGCTGGTCGCCGCGGTGCGGACGGCCGACGCGGCCGGCCGGCCGCTGCTGCTGCTCGGCGGCGGCAGCAACCTGGTGGTGGCGGACGACCCGCTGGCCGGCGAGGTGGTCGCGATCCGGACCACCGGCGTCGCCGACGAGGAGGGCCCCGACGGGCGGGTCCGGCGGACGGTCGCGGCGGGCGAGCCGTGGGACGCCGTCGTCCGCGGGGCGATCGCCGACGGCCTGGCCGGCCTCGAGTGCCTGTCCGGGATCCCCGGCGCGACCGGGGCGACGCCGATCCAGAACGTCGGCGCCTACGGCCAGGAGGTGGCCGAGACGATCGTCGCGGTCCGCGCCTACGACCGCCGCCGCGGCGAGGTCGTCGAGCTGGACGCCGCCGCCTGCGCCTTCCGCTACCGCGACAGCGCCTTCAAGGGCGACGACCGGCACGTGGTGCTGGCGGTCACCTTCGCGCTCGAGCGCTCGCCGCTCGGCCGGCCGCTGCGCTACGCCGAGCTGGCGCGGACGCTGGCGACCGAGGTCGGCGCGCGGGTGCCGGCCGACGCGGTCCGCCAGGCGGTGCTGGGGCTGCGGCGCGGGAAGGGGATGGTGCTCGACCCCGCCGATCCCGACACCCGCTCGGCCGGCTCGTTCTTCACCAACCCGATCCTCGACGAGCCGGCGTTCGCGGCCCTCGAGGCGCGGATCGCGGCCGAGCTGGGCGACGACGTCCGCCCGCCGCGGTTCCCGGAGGACGGCGGCCGCTGGAAGACGTCGGCGGCGTGGCTGATCGAGCGGGCCGGGTTCGCCCGCGGGCACGCGCGGCCGGGAGCGGCGATCTCGTCGAAGCACACGCTGGCGCTGACCAGCCGCGGCGGCAGCACGGCGGACCTGCTGGCGCTCGCGCGCGAGGTGGCGGCGGGGGTCGAGCGACGGTTCGGCGTCGCGCTGCACCCGGAGCCGGTGCTCGTCGGCACCCGCTGGTGAGCGGACGCCGGCGGGCGCGGGACGGCCGGTCGCGAGCGGCGACCGGCCGCAACGGCGTCGGCTAGACCCCGGCGCAGGCCGGGGCGTCCTTCTTCAGGTCGGCCGGGAGCTTCTCCAGGCCGGTCCCCTGGAGGCTGCCGGCGAGCGCCTTCTGGAAGCCGGTCAGGTCGCCGTCGACGAGCTTGTTGGTGCCGTCGTCGACCGCCTTCACGACCGCGGTCAGGGTCTTGACCGTCTTCTCGTGGAACGACTTGTACTTGTCGGGCGGGGTCAGGCCCTCGAGCTTGTCGAGCTGCTTCTTCGAGGACTCGACGTAGTCCTTGAGCGGCTTCTCGACGGCCTTGCCGGCCTCCTTGCGCTGCGAGGGCTTGAACTTGCCCTGGAGCCCGACGAGGTCGGTCTGCAGCTTGCCGACGGACGCGTTGACGTCCTGGCAGAAGCCGTTCAGCTGCTTGCCGTAGTCCTCCGGTCCGCCGCCGCCCTTGTCGTCGTCCCCCCCGCAGCCGGCGATGCCGGCTGCGACCACGGCCACCGCCAGCACGCTGGCGGCCCGGGTGCGCAGATGCTCGAGCATGACCGGGCACGATACGACAACGGGCTTCGTGTCGCGCCCGGGGTGGGAGCGGCGCTCAGAGCACCCCGCGGCAGGCCGGCAGCCGCCGCGCCAGGTCCTCGGGCGCGTCGGGCACGGGGCTGCTGCGGACGGCGCCCGCGAGCCGCTCGATCGCGGCCAGGTCGCCGGCGGCGAGGGCCTGGCCGGCCTGGCGCAGGCGCTGGTCGAGGCTGCCCAGGACGGCGTCGGCGCGGCGGTCGTAGTCGGCCCAGCGGTCGGGCGCGTCGACCGCCCGCAGCGCGCGGAGGGTCGACGAGGTGGTGGCGACGTAGCGCTGGAAGGCGGGGCGGATGCGGCGGATCCGGCGGGCGGCGGAGCCGCTGCCGCCCTCGGCGCCGGCGCGGGCGACGTCGACCCGCAGCTGGCGCTCGGTCACCTGCAGGTTGCGGCAGGCGGTGGTCCAGTCGCGGACGTAGGCGTCGCCGTCGTCGCCGCTGCCGCCGCAGCCGGCGAGGGCCAGGGTCAGGGCGGCGAACGCGGCCAGCGGGCGGCGGCTCACAGGCCGGTCCCGGAGCGGCAGGCCTCGGCCTTCTTGGCGAGGTCGGCGGGGAGGGACGGGAAGCGGGTGGCGGTCATCCGCACGTTGCCGGTGACGTCGCCGTCGCGGACCCGGCGCTTGATCGTCTGGACCTGCTCGATCGCGTCGTCGGCCGCCTTCGCCGTCTCGTCCTGGAAGTCGGAGAACTCGTCGGGCGCGTCGGCGTCGCGGATCCGGCGGAGGGCCTTCTCGCGGGCCTCGGCCAGCGTGTCGATCGGCTTCCGCAGCTGGCGGGCGAGCGCCTTCGGGTCGCCGCCCTGGCGCGGGACCAGCCGCTGGGCCTCATCGACGAAGCGGGTCTGGGCCTGCTTCAGGTCGCGGCAGGCGCCGTTCCAGGTGGCGGCGTAGTCGTCGCCGTTGCCCCCGCCGCCGCAGCCGGCGAGGGCGGTCAGCGTCGCGGCGACCAGGGCGACGGTGGCGGCGGAGCGGGCGCGGAGCGGCGAGGACGGCATCGGCGGGCCATGCTAGTCGCGCCGCGGGCGGCGCGGGAGCGGTGCGGGGGTCGGGCGGCGCGCGGTCAGCGGCCGGCGACGCAGGCGGGGGTCCGGCGGCGGAGGTCGGCGGGGGCCTCGGGCGTGGCGGCGACGCGGTCCAGGTCGAGCCGCGCGAGGGCGCCGAGGCGGCCGCGGGCGACGGGCGCGCGGAGCGCCTCGACCTGGCGGCGGGCGTCGGCCAGGCTGACGGCGGCGCGGCGGTGGTAGGGACGCCAGCGGTCGGGCGGATCGGCGCGCTGGAGCGTGGCGAGGGTGGCGGCGGTGCGGCGGAGCCAGGCGCCGACGGGACCGCGGGCCGCGCTGCCGCCGCCGGCCCGCTCGACGGCGGCGGTGGTGCGGCGGGCGTCGGCGCGCAGCTGCTGGCAGGCGCGCTGCCAGGTGGCGGCGTAGCGGTCGGCGGGGTCGCCGTCGTCGCCGCCGCGGGTCAGCAGGACGATCGCGAGCGCGGCGATCAGCAGCGCCGCGGCCCCCGCCGCGAGCAGCGTGCGGCGCGACGGCGCGGGCGGTCTCACCGCATCGACGTGCAGTCGGGGGTCTCGTCGCGGAGGCCGGTGGGGGCGTCGGCGGCGGCCGGCCCGACCCCGCCGAGGGCGAGCTGGGCGAGCGCGTCGCCGTCGCCGCGGGCGAGCCGGTCGACCCCGTCGTCGAGCACCCGCAGCTGGGCGTCGAGGCGGCGGACGGCCTGCCGGTGCCAGGCGGCGTAGCGCTGCGGCGGGTCGGTGTCTCGGATCCGCCCGAGCGGCTTCTCCAGCGCCGCGCCCAGCTCCTGGGCCGGCTTCCGCAGGTCGGCCGCGACGGCGGCGGCCGGGACCGGCGAACGGGCGGCGGCGTCGCCCCGGTCGGGCGAGGTGTCGGCCGCCGTCGCCACCGCGGTCTGGAAGCTCCGGTAGGCGTCGGAGACCTCGCGGCAGGTGTCGTTCCAGGCCGTGGCGTACTGGTCGCCGTCGTCGCCACCGCAACCGGTGACGGCGAGCGCCGCCGCGGTCACGAGGGCCAGCGTACGCGGGCTCCACATGGGGCGCAATCGTACGGACGCCGTTCGCCGGGTGCGGTGTTGGGGTGCGGCTGGCGGGTGGGGGCGGGTCGGCGCGGTCTGCCGGGTGGCGTGGTGGTTCGGAGCGGGGGCAGCTGGTTGGTGGCGGTGCCGTCGCGGTGGTGGTCGGGCGGTGGGTGGTCGCTCCGGCCGGCCTGATCGGCCTTCGGCAGAGGCACGTAGGGGAGTGGTGCAGGGGCCTTGGCGGTTCGGGGCGGGTTCGGGTGGTATCGCGCGGCGGCCGGCCGGCCAACGGCCTCTGCTGTGACGTTCCGGTCGCCGGGCGACCGGAACGTTGCAGCGGGGTGGGAGGGCCCGGTCGGCGGGGGGGGCGAACGTCACATGCCGCCGCGCCATCCGCCGCCGTGCGACGTTTGTCACCGCCCGCGGCCCAGATCGGCACACGGTCCGGGCGTGCCTCCCCGCATGTGACGTTCTTCCCTCGGGGCGACCGGAACGTCGCAGGCGCCGGCGCCCGGCCGGCCGGCGACCCGACTACCCCGCGAACGCCTTGCAGGCCGGGGCGCGGCTGGCCAGGGACGACGGCACCTTCACGTTGCCGCTCGACTGGAGGCCCTGGACCTTCGCTCCGACCCGCTGCATCGCCCCGGCGTTGCCGGCCAGCAGCGCGCTGCGCGAGCCGTCGACGGCCGAGGTCACCTTCGAGACCGCCGCCAGGGTCGAGCTGTTGAAGCGGCGGAACTGGCTCGGTGGGGTCGCGCTGCGGAGGCCGCCGGTGGCCCGCTTGAGCGCGTCGCTGAAGGCCACGATCCCGCGCCCGGCCCCGCGCAGGGCCGCCGCGCCGGTGCTGCCCGCAAGGTCCTGGGCCGCGCGGTTGAAGGCGGCGCCGGCCGCCGTCAGGCCGCTGCAGTAGCTGTTCGCCGCCTGGGCGTAGGCCGTCAGGGCCGCCGCACCGCCGTCGCCGCCGCTGCCCTGCTGGCCGCCGTTCTGCTGGCCGCCCTGCTGGTCGCCGCCGCCGGTCGTGGTGGTGCGACCGCTGGTGGTCGTGCCGCCGGCCGGCGTCGTTCCGGTGGTGGTCGTCCCGCCGCCTCCGGACGTGGTGGTGGCGCCCGGGGTCCCCCCCGGCTCGGTCTGGCCCGCCGACTGCGCCGTGTCGCCCGAGGAGACCGGCTCCCCGTAGCCCGCGCCGCAGCCGCTCGCGGCCACGCCCATCACCAACAGCACCGCCACCGACGCGACTCGCGATCGCGAACGGCGGCGTCGATCCGCGACCCCCGTCATCTCGGCCAGGGTAGCGAGGCTCCGCCCCGGGTCGCGCCGCTGCCGACCCGGATCCCGCCCGCCCGTCGGGCCCCGCTGCCGCCCGTCCGCCGCCTCGCCGGGCCTAGCGGACCGCGGCGCGGCAGGCCGGCGCGTCGTCCAGGACGGCCTGGGGGATCTTCGGCATCGCCGCCGGGCCGGTCCGCTGCAGCTGCTCGGCCAGCGTCGTCGGCACCCGGTCCTTGGCCGCGCCCGC
This sequence comes from Patulibacter defluvii, assembly GCF_034096925.1. NCBI lineage: Bacteria > Bacillati > Actinomycetota > Thermoleophilia > Solirubrobacterales > Patulibacteraceae > Patulibacter > Patulibacter defluvii. Next base: position 33,414 of record NZ_JAWZSQ010000013.1, on the reverse strand, counting down.
CGCCGCCTCGCGCATCAGCTTGGCGTGCTCGCGCAGCTGCTTGACCGCGCCGTCGCGGAATCCGCGCTCGTCCTCCGGGGGATCGGCCTTCGAGAGCCCCTCGGCCGCCCGCTCGACCCGGCCCGCGTAGCCGTCGATCGCGCCCCGCAGGGCGGTCGTCTCGCTGCGGCCGCTGCGCCGGACCAGATCCTGCCGCAGGGTCGTCACCGCCGCGGCGACATCGCGGCAGGTGCGGTCGGTGGCGCGCGCGAACTGCGACGGATCACCGCCGCCCCCGCAGCCGGCGACGGCCAGGGCGAGGGCGGTGCCGGTGAGCGCGAGTGTCCGTCGGGCCATGCCGCAAGGCTACGCGGCGCGGGCCACCCGCATAGGCTCTTCCCGCATGGACGTCCCGCTGGAGGAACTGGCCGAGGTCTCCGCGGCGATCGGCCGCGGCGAGGAGGCCGTCGAGGAGCAGGCGTGGGAGACCGCCCGCGAGGCGGTCGACGCCGCCGATCACGCGCTCGAGCTGCTGCGCGACCGCTGGCGCGACCTCGACGACCGCGGCCGCCAGACCCTCGGCGCCCTCGCCACCCCGCTGCGGGCCCGCCGCGACCAGCTGGCGACCCGGATCCCCGCCCCGCGCGCGGTCTCCGAGGGCGCGCCGGTCCACGATCCCGAGCAGGACGACGACCCCGAGCCCGGCGCCGCCCCCGCCTGACCCGCCGGGGTCAGTTGACCGACGGGTCCTCGGGCGCGTGCGCGAGCAGCGCGAACGGCCCGCCCAGCCGCTCCAGCGCCACGTGCCACAGCCGCGAGGCGTCGATCTGGAAGAGATCGTCCGGCCGCGCGTCCAGCACCAGCCAGTCGTCCTCCTCGCGCTCCTGCTCGAGCTGGCCCGGCGCCCAGCCGGCGTAGCCCGCGTAGGCCCGCGCCCGGTCGACGGCCGGCGGCTGCGCCCCGTCGTCGCCGCGGACCATCCCGATCCGGCCGACCACCAGCAGCGCGGCGTCGGCGGGATCGCGGAACTCGGCCACGGTCAGCAGCGCGTCCGGCTGGACCGGGCCACCCTCGTGGACCACCTCGTCGGCGCCGAACATGTCGGCCAGCTCCGGCACGGCGACCTCGATCGCCGTCTCGGTCGGGCGGTTGAGGACGATCCCCAGCGCCCCGTCGTGGTCGTGGTCGACCACCAGCACGACGGTGCGGGAGAAATGCGGATCGCTGATGGTCGGGGAGGCAACCAGCAGCTGCCCGGACAGCCAGCGCGGCATCGCCGTCCATGCTGTCAGGTTCGCCCGTCGTCGGCCGGCCCGCCGGGCCGCGCGGGCCCTCCTCTAGGCTCGGCCGATGCGCCTGGCCCGCTACCGCACGACCCCCGACGGCGCGCCTCGCTGCGGCGAGGTGGTGGGGGACGAGGTGGTCGCGTTCGCCGCCGGCGAGACCGTCCTCGACCGGCTCCGCAGCGGCGATCGTCGGCCCGCGACCGGCGAGCGCCACCCGCTGGCCGCCGTCCAGCTGCTGGCCCCGCACGACCCGGCCGCGCTCTACGGGATCGGCCGCAACTACGCCGACCACGCCGCCGAGCTGGGCAACGCCGTGCCGTCGGCACCGATCGTCTTCGCGATGCCGCCGACGTCGGCCGCCGGCCCCAACGACCCCGTCCGCCGGCCCGCGGTCACCGACCAGCTGGACTACGAGGTCGAGCTGGCGATCGTCCTCGGCACGCTCCCCGACGGGACGGTCGGCGCCGCCGGCTACGCGGTCGCCGACGACGTCAGCGCCCGCGACCTGCAGCAGCGCGAGGGCCAGTGGGCGCGGGCCAAGGGCGCCGACGGCTTCTGCCCCTTCGGTCCCTGGGTGACGACCGCCGACGAGATCCCCGACCCGCACGCGCTGCGGCTGCGGACCTGGGTCGACGGCGAGCTGCGCCAGGACGCCTCGACCGCCGACCTGGTCTTCGGCGTCGAGGCGCTGATCGAGCACATCGCGGCGGCGATCACGCTCCGCCCCGGCGACCTGATCCTGACCGGCACCCCGAGCGGGGTCGGCCACGCCCGCACGCCGCCGGTCTACCTGCAGCCCGGCGACGTGGTGCGGATGGAGATCGAGCGGCTGGGGACGATCGAGCACCGGATCGTCTGAGCCGCCGCCCGGAGAGCGCTCAGCCCGCGGCCATCCAGGGCTTCAGCGGCGGCTCGGCGGTCGGCCGGTCGGGGCCGGTCAGCTGCTGGACGAGGTTGAGGACGAACGGCACCGCCGCGGTCCCGAGCAGGTTGCCGACGAAGTCGCTCTGCGAGGTTCCGGGCATGAACGTCCGCTGGCAGACGCCCGGCCCCAGCCGCGCCGGGTCGGCCGGGCCGGGGTGCTCGATCGCGTCGAGCGCCAGGTCGTGGGCGACGTTGTCGTAGAGCCCGATCCCCAGGTGCTCGACCAGCCGCCCGGGGCAGATCGCCTGGACCCGGACGTTGCGGACGTTCGGCGCCGCGGCCAGGTTGCCGAGCGTCGAGGGCACGACCACCTCGTCGAGGTCGGTGGTGATCACCGTGTAGTCGATCCCGGGAAAGGTCTCGCCGCCGCGGTTGAGCGCCTGCAACATCCGCGAGTCGCTGCTCTGCTGCCAGAGAGCGGGCGGGCAGCCGACCAGCGCGCAGAGCGGCTTCAGCGGCACGAAGAGCGCGGTCCCGTGGTTGCTGGGGGCGATCCCGACCAGGTCGCTGACCATCGCGCGGGTGTCGGGCCAGTACTTCAGCGCGACCCGCGGCGACATCCCGCCCTGGCTGTGGCCGACGATCGCGATCGGCTGCCCGGCGCGCTCGTGCATCCGCCGGATCGCGTTGGTCAGGTACTCGGCCGCGACCTGGATGTCGCCGAGCGAGTGGCGCGGGACCTGGATCGTGCAGGCCGGGATCCCCGCCCCGGCCAGCGAGCGGCGCCAGGTCCAGTCGAAGTTCTGCTTCGGGTCGGCGCCGGTGCCGGGCACCAGCAGGACCGGGGTGCGGGCGGCGCCGTCGAGGTCGGCGCCGCAGCGGAGGCCGGCGTCGAGGGTGGCCTGGGGGACCGTGAAGGCGGGCCCGGCCGGGGGATCGGCGGCCGCCGCGGCGGGAACGGCGGCGAGCGCCGCCAGCACGGCGACCAGGGAACGACGCAACGACATCCTGCTTCTCCTCTCCGTCCCGGCGGGCACCGGGACGGCGTCAACCTACCACGGAGTAGGTCGGTGTTGTGGTCGCTTGGGCAAACGGCCCGGCATGGTTGTGGCCCGTCCACAGGGCTGGTCGCCCGCCGACCCGCGAAGCTGTCGCCGATGTCGACCACCAGCGCCCCCTCGAACGCGTCCGCCGGCCGCGCCACCCCGACCGGCGGGCCGTCGATCGCGATCGTCGGCGCCGGCTTCGGCGGGATCGGGATGGCGATCCGGCTCAAGCAGGCCGGGTTCGGCGACCTGGCGATCTTCGACCGGGCGGCGGGCGTCGGCGGGGTCTGGCGCGACAACACCTACCCGGGTGCGGCCTGCGACGTTCCCTCGCCGCTCTACTCCTACTCGTTCGCCCCCAACCAGGAGTGGCCCAACCGCTACTCCGAGCAGCCGGCGATCCTCGACTACATCGAGTCCTGCGTCGATCGCTTCGGGCTGCGGCCGCACCTGCGGCTGAACGCGACCGTCGAGCGGGTCGCCTTCGACGAGACGGTCGGCCGCTGGCGGCTCGAGGTCGACGGCCGGGTCCACGAGGCCGACGTGCTGATCCCCGCCTGCGGCCAGCTGAGCGAGCCGGCCTACCCGTCGATCGAGGGCATCGAGCGGTTCACCGGCGAGGCCTTCCACAGCGCCCGCTGGGACCACGACGTCGACCTCCGCGGCAAGCGGGTGGCGGTCGTCGGCAGCGGCGCCAGCGCGATCCAGTTCGTGCCCCGGATCGCGCCCGACGTCGAGCAGCTGACCGTCTACCAGCGCTCGGCGCCGTACATCATCCCGCGGATGCAGACGGCCTACACGGCGCGCCACCACCGGATCTTCCGGATGCTGCCGTGGATCCAGCGGGCCGAGCGCTTCGGCTGGTTCGCGTTCGGCGAGATCGGGACCGCCGGCATGGTCAAGGGCGAGTGGATCACCGCCCCCTTCAAGCAGCTGGCGCTGGCCTACCTGAAGCGCAAGGTCGCCGATCCCGAGCTGCGGCGGATCCTGACCCCGAACTACGCGTTCGGCTGCAAGCGGGTGCTCTTCAGCGAGAACTACTACGACGCGATGGTGCGCCCGAACGTCGAGGTGATCCCGCGCTCGGTCCGCGAGGTGACCGCGACCGGGCTGGTCGACGCCGACGGGGTCGAGCGGCCGGCCGACGCGATCATCTACGGGACCGGCTTCCGGACCAAGGACTTCGTGGCGCCGATGGAGGTCCGCGGCCTCGGCGGCCGCGAGCTGAACGAGGCCTGGGCGTCCGGCGAGCGCGCCCACCTGGGCGTGACGGTCAGCGGCTTCCCGAACATGTTCCTGACCTACGGGCCGAACACGAACCTCGGTGCCGGTTCGATCATCTACATGATCGAGAGCCAGGCGAACTACGTGATCGACGCGCTCCAGCGGCTGTCCGCCCGCGGCGGCGGCTACCTCGACGTCCGCGAGGAGGCGCTCGACGCCTTCGACCGCGAGGTCCAGACGCGGCTCTCGGGGACGGTCTGGCAGACCGGCTGCCACAGCTGGTACGTCGACGAGCACGGGCGCAACGCCAACAACTGGCCGGCGCAGGTGGTCGAGTACCGCCGCCGGACCCGCCAGATCGATCCCGACGACTACCGGTTCGTGGCGCCGAACCCGGGGCCGGCCGCGGCCGAGCGGGCGCTGGCCGGCGCCACCGGCGACTGAGCGCCCAGCAGCGGCGCGAGGGTCGCGGCCAGCAGCAGCTCGGTCACGCGGCCCTCGAGCGGCTGCCGCAGCAGGTCCTCGATCCGGCGCACGCGGTTGGCGATCGTGTTCTCGTGGACGCCGAGCCGGGCGGCGGCGCGCCGCGGCCGGCCCTGCTCCTGCAGGTAGACCCGCAGCGTCGCCAGCAGCTCGCGGCCCTCGGGGACGGCGAGCAGTGGCCCGAGCTGCTGCTCGACCAGCTCGCGCGCGCCCTCCAGGTCGACGCTGGCCAGGGCCGCCGCCGCGACCGCCCGGTAGTGGGTGACCGGCTCGCCGGCGCCGCCGAGGCCGGCGACCCGCCGCGCGTGCAGCGCCTCGCGGTGGCTGCGGCGGAAGCCCTCCAGCCCGCGGCCCACGCCGCCGACCGCCAGCCGCACCCCGGCGGCGTCCTCGGGCACTCGCACCGCCCGCTCCAGCTGGGCCGGGTCGGGCGCCTCGCTGGTGCCGACCCAGGCGGCCGCGCTGCCGCCGGTCAGGGTCACCACCAGCGGCGCGCCGGCCCCGATCGCCCGCGCCGCCTCGCCGACGGCGCGCTCCAGCTCGGCCGGCGCACGCTCGCCGGCCGCGTCCCAGGCCAGCAGCGCGACGTGGTGGCGGCGGAGGTCGTAGCGCAGCCGCTGGCCGGCGGTGGTGAGGTCGATCGTGGCCCCGTCGAGCAGCGCCCGGACCGTCTCCGCCCGCAGCGCGGCGCTGCTGCGGGCCCACTGCTCGCGCTCCTCGCGGTAGACGTCGCGGGCGCGGTCGACGAGCGCGTCGATGAACGCGAACATCGCCTCCGACCCCTGCTCGATCGCCGCCGCGATCGCGGCCGGGTCGTCGAGCTCGTCGCGCAGCAGCCCGGCCCAGACGCGCCAGACCGTGACGTGGGCGGTCTGGTAGGTCCGCAGCAGCGCGTCGAGCGGCACGCCGCGGTGGGCCAGCCGCCGCGCCCATTCGACGGCCAGCGCCGGCAGGTCGATCCGGTCGCCGTCGATCCGGCCGTGGGCGATCGCCCCGAACAGCCGCAGGTTGTCGGCCACGCTCTCGGCCGTCGCCCGCACCAGGTCGGGGTCGTCGCCCAGCTCGGGCACCCGCCGGTGGATCTCCTCGGTGACGGTGGCGACCATCCCGTCGAACCAGGCGCGGTCGTCGATCAGGCGGCCGACCATCGCGCCCCAGTCGACCACCGCGGGCGGGCGATCGGGCGGCGGGCTGCCGGCGGACGGGGCCATCCCGGCGACAGTAGCGCCCGGCGACGTTGTGGCGCGGCCACAGACGACGGCGCGGACGGGCACCGTAGGCTGCCCGCGTGCACCTGCCCCGCCCCGTCCTCCGCACCACCCTCCGGACGCTGGTCAAGCCGGTCCTCCAGCCGCGGGTGCCGTTCGCGGTCCAGCGGGCCTACCTCGACGCCTTCATCCGCGCGACGCCGCTGCCGGCCGGCACGGTCCGCGCGAGCGAGACGCTGGGCGGGCGCCCGTGCCTGCGGATCGCCGGTCCCGGCGCGGCGGGCGACCGGGCGGTCCTCTACCTGCACGGCGGCGGCTACACCACCGGCTCGCTCGTCACCCACCGGCCGCTGGCCGCGACGCTGGCCCACGGGGCGGGCGCCCCGGTCCACCTGCTCGACTACCGGCTGGCGCCCGAGCACCCCTTCCCGGCGGCGCTCGACGACGCCGAGGCGGCCTACCGCGAGCTGCTCGAGCGGGGGATCCCGGCGACCGGGATCGCGGTCGCGGGCGACTCGGCCGGCGCCGGGCTGGCGATGGCGCTGCTCGACCGGCTGCGCGCCGCCGGGACGCCGCTGCCGGCGGTCGCCGGGCTGATCTCGCCCTGGCTCGACCTGACGCTGTCGGGCCCGACGATCACCGCCTACGCCGAGCGCGACCCGCTGCTGAACGTCCGCTGGCTGTCGGCCTGCGCCGACGCCTACGCCGGCGGCGGCCGCCTCGACCAGCCGGGGCTGAGCCCGCTCGCGATCGACCTCGACGGCCTGCCGCCGATCGTGATCCAGGCCGGCGCCGACGACGTCCTGGTCAGCGACGCCGACCGCTTCGTCGAGCGGGCCCGGGCCGCCGGCCACCCGGTCGAGTACCGGCGCTTCGCCGGCCTCTGGCACGACTTCCAGCTCCAGGCCGGCCTGCTGGCCGACGCCGGCACGGCGCTGTCCGACCTCGGCGGGGCGCTGCGCGCGGCGAGCGCCGGCTAGCGCTCCCGGGCTCGAACCGGGCGTCGCTCGCGCGACGTCCGTCTACGGCCTACGCACGGGCATGCGCGGCGGCGCTACGGTCGACCGATGGAGTCCACCGCGATCACCGTGACCGCCCACGAGGGCCGTCCCGTGGTCCTCGCGCCCGACCGCGGCGCGACGGTGACGGCCGGCCTGGCGTTCCGGGTCGGGTGGGCGGACGAGCCGATCCGGCTGCACGGGATCACCCACCTGGTCGAGCACCTGGCCCACGCCCACGTGCCCGACCGGACGGTCCGCCACAACGCCTCGGTCGACGAGACCACGACCGAGTTCTGGGTCCGGGGCGCGGCCGCCGAGGTCACCGCTCACCTGCAGGCGCTGCTCGACGCGCTGGCCCGTCCGCCCGTCGACCAGCTGGCGCGCGAGCGGGGCGTGCTGCGGGCCGAGGGCGGCGCCCCGCTCTCGCCGCTGCTCGCCCGCCGCTTCGCCAACCGCGGCTTCGGGACCGCGTCGTGGGACCAGTTCGCGCTCGAGACCGCGACCGAGGACGACGTCCGTCGCTGGGCCGCCGAGTGGTTCGTGGCCGCCAACCTGTGCCTCTGGTCGACCGCCCCGCTGGCCGCCGAGCTGCGGCTGAGCGTCCCCGCCGGCGAGTCCGCCGCCTGGCCGCTGGTCGAGCGCGGCCCGGACTGCGCGCTGCCCGCCCACCTGGTCTGGGACTACGGCGCCGTCGGCTGGTCGGGCGAGACCGACGCCGGCTGGGCGGGCTCGCTGGCGACCGAGATCCTGGAGCAGCGCGCCCGCGAGCGGCTGCGCCACGAGATGGGCCGCAGCTACGCGGTCCACAACGCGACGATGATCCTCGGCCCGCAGCGGCGGCTGCGCTCGCTGGTGGCCGACCACGAGCAGCGCGGCGACCCGGTCCCGGTCCGCGACGTGCTGCTGCGCGATCTCGACGACCTGGCCGAGCGGGGCCCGGCGGCCGACGAGCTGGCGCGGCTGGTCGGCGCCCGCGTGCGCGCGCTCGACGAGCCGGACACCGCCCCCAGCCTGGCGTCATTGGGGGCGCGGCAGCTGCTGCTGGGGGCCGCGGTCGAGGGGCCGGACGAGCTCCGCGCGGCCTGGCGCGGGGTCGAGCCGGAGCAGGTCCGCCGGGCCGCCGCGCAGCTGCGCGAGTCGCTGCTGCTGGCCGTGCCCGCGTCGGCGCGGCCGGCCGATGCCGCGCTGCCGCCGATCGACCGCCGCCGCGGTGACGACGCGCCGGTCGACGCGCCGCGCTACCGCTGCGGTCGCGCGCGCCAGGGCCTCCGCGACCGCTTCAGCGGCGGCGAGCTGCGGCTGGAGGAGGGCGTCGGGCTCTCGGCCACCCGCGGCGGCCGCAGCGTTCGGATCCCGTTCGCCGACGTGACCGTGGTGGTCGTGGTCGACGAGATCGACGTCCACGCCTACGACGGCGCCGACCGCGTGGTCAGCGCCTGCGTCCACGACGAGGAGGACGAGCGCCGCTGGCTGCGGCCGCTGCTGCGGGCGGTCGGGCCCGAGCGGACCGTCCGGATCGACACCGGCCGTCGCCGGCAGCTGGCCCGGATGACCGAGCTGGCGGGGTCGCAGCTGGGCTCGCGGGCGGCGCTGGGCGGCCGGCTCTACGAGGGCTCCTACGCGCTCAACGCCCACGAGCAGGTCGTCGGCCTGGCCGCGGCCCGGATCGACGGCGACGAGGTGGTGCTCGTGCTGACCGAGGCGCGGCTGCTGTGGCTGCTGGCCGACGACTGGCGGTGGATCGACCTGCACGAGATCCACGAGGCCGTCGCGACCGAGGGCTGGCGCTCCGGGACGCTGCGGGTGACGCTGGAGCGGACGGCGCTGGTCGCCGACCGCGTGCGGGCGAAGGGCCGGGCCAGCGCGCTGGCGGCGGCGATCAACGAGCGCGGCGCGGCGATCCGCGCCACGGCGCCGATCGTCGGCGAGCCCGAGCCGGCCCCCGCCCAGGGCGACTGAAGGGCCCGCTAGTCCTTGTCGCTCGGCGTCGGCGACTCGTCGGAGGAGGCGCCGAGGACCTGGTCGATCAGGCCGTACTCCTTCGCCTCCTGGGGGCTGAAGAAGCGGTCGCGCTCCATGTCGCGCTCGATCACCTCGGCCGGCTGACCGGTCAGGCCGACGTAGATCTGGTTCAGCTTGGTGCGGGTCTTGATCAGCTCGCGGGCGTGGATCTCGATGTCGGTCGCCTGGCCCTCGAAGCCGGAGACCGACGGCTGGTGGGTGAGGATCCGCGAGTTCGGCAGCGAGAAGCGCTTGCCCTTGGCGCCGCCGGCCAGCAGCAGCGAGCCGGCCGACATCGCGATCCCGACGCAGATCGTCCGCACGTCGGGGCGGACGAAGTTCATCGTGTCGAGGATCGCCAGCCCGGCGGTCACCGACCCGCCCGGCGAGTTGATGTAGAGCGAGATGTCCTTGTCCTCGTCGTCCGAGGCCAGGTGCAGCAGCTGGGCGACGACGAGGTTGGCGATCTGATCGTCGATCGGCTGGCCGAGGAAGATGATCCGCTCGTTGAGGAGACGGCTGAAGATGTCGTACTCGCGCTCGCCGCGCGCGGTGCGCTCGACGACGACCGGAACCAAAGGCATGCCGACACCCTAGCGAGCAGCCGCGACCGGCTCGCAACCGCCCCGACCCCCGCCCGACGCGACGTTCCGGACGGTCCACGACCGGAACGTCGCACGGCCTGCCGCCCCGGACGTGGTGATGGCGTCATCTACAGTGGAGGACGTGTCCTCTCCCGTCCCGCCCGCGCTCCGCGTCCGCGGGTTCACGAAGACCTACGCCGACGGATTCACCGCCGTCGAGGGGCTCGACCTGGAGGTGCCGGACGGCGCCTTCTTCGGGCTCCTCGGTCCCAACGGCGCCGGCAAGACGACCCTGATCGGGGCCGTCAGCAACCTCGTCCGCCCGACCGCCGGGCAGATCGAGATCTTCGGTCACGAGCACACGACCCGCGAGGCCCGGCGGCTGGTCGGCCTGGCCGAGCAGGACATCAACCTCGACCGCTTCATGAACGTCGACGAGGTGCTGATCTACCACGCCGGCTACTTCGGGATCGGCCGCGCCCGCGCCCAGGCGCGCGCGAAGGAGCTGATGGACGTCTTCGACCTCTCGGCGAAGGCCAAGGTCCGGCCGCCGGCGCTCTCGGGCGGGATGCGGCGGCGGCTGCTGTTCGCCCGCGCGCTGATGCACTCGCCGCGGCTGCTGATCCTCGACGAGCCGACCGCCGGCGTCGACGTCGAGCTGCGGACCGAGCTGTGGGAGTACACCCGTCGCCTGCACGAGGTCGGCACCACGATCCTGCTGACGACCCACTACCTGGAGGAGGCCGAGGCCCTCTGCCAGGAGATCGCCCTGATCCGCCGGGGCCGGATCATCGCCCGCGACAGCGCCGACGGCCTCCGCCGGCGCTACGGCGCCCGCGACATCGCCGAGGTCTACCTGCGGGCGATGGCCGACGAGCCGACGGAGGCCCCCGCGTGAGCAGCACCCACGTCACCGACCCGGCGGCGGTCGTCGCCGCCCGCGACGCCGGCCAGCGCTGCGCCGGCCACCTGCCCGCGCCGCCCTCGCCGCAGGAGCCGTTCGCCGAGGAGCGCCGCGGCCTGCTCTGGCTCTGCGAGCGCGAGATCCTCCGCTTCCTGAAGCTCTGGGTGCAGACGATCGTCGCGCCGGTGATCTCGTCGCTGCTCTTCATCGTCGTCTTTGGGATCGCGCTCGGCGACCGGATCGCGGCCGTCGACGGGGTCCCCTACGACCAGTTCATCGTCCCCGGGCTGGTGGTCCAGGCGATCCTCACCGCCGCCTACTCGAACAACTCCTCGACGCTCTTCCAGGCCCGCTCGGACCGCTTCCTCAACGACGTCCTGTCGAGCCCGCTGCGGTGGTGGGAGGTCAACATCGGGGTCGCGATCGGCGGCGTCGTCCGCGGCCTGCTGACGGGCGCGGTGCTGCTGGTCGCCGCCGTCCTGATGACCGGGGTCGCGATCGAGCAGCCGCTGATCCTGGTCGTGGCCACCGCGCTGGTGCTGGTGGCGTTCGCCCAGCTCGGCGTGATCGCGGGCATCTACGCCAAGTCGTGGGACTTCATGGCCTTCGTGACCACGCTGGTGATCCTGCCGCTGAGCTTCCTGGGCGGGATCTTCTACTCGGTCGATCGGCTGCCCGAGGGCTGGCAGGTGGTCAGCCACCTGAACCCGATCTTCTACCTGGTGCAGGCGTTCCGCGAGGGCTTCTCCGGCACCAGCGACGTGCCGATCGGGCTCTCGCTGGCGGTCGTCGCGCTGCTGGCGGTGACGCTCAGCGGCTGGTGCGCCTGGCTCTTCCGGACCGGGCACCGGCTGAAGCCGTGAGCGGCGCGGCCGCGCCCGGGCACGACCGCCGGGCGCCCGACGTGCTGCTGGTGCTGGGCGCGATCGGGTCGATCCAGATCTCGGCCGCGGTCGCGACCCACATGTTCGACCGCGTCGGCGCGGCCGGGGCGACCTTCGTCCGGACGGCGATCGCGGCGGCGATCCTGCTGGCGCTGGTGCGGCCGCGCTGGCGGGCGCTCGACGCCGCCGGCCGCCGGGCGGTGGTCCCGTACGGGATCGCGCTCGGGGTGATGAACATGGCCTTCTACCTCGGCGTCGACCGGGTCGACCTGGGGGTCGCGGTGGCGATCGAGTTCCTCGGTCCGCTGACCGTCGGGGCGGTGATGGCGCGCCGCGCCCGTGACCGCGCCTGGGTGGTGGTGGCCGCGCTCGGCGTGCTGGCCCTGACCGAGCCCTGGAGCGCCGACGCCGCCGACCCGATCGGCGTCGCCTGGCTGCTGCTGGCCGCGCTCTGCTGGGGGCTGTACATCCCGCTCGGCGCCCGCGCGGCGGCCCAGCTGCCGGGGTTGGAGCCGGTCGCGATCGCGATGGTGATGGCGGCGCTGGTGGCGCTGGTCCCGGGCGTGATCGAGGGCGGCGGCGACCTCGGCCAGGGCTACGTGCTGGCGATCGGGGCGCTGACCGCGATCACCGGCTCGGTGGTCCCGTACTCGCTGGAGCAGTTGGCGCTGCGGCGGATCCCGCCGGGGATCTTCGGGGTCCTGATGGCGCTCGAGCCGGCGGTCGCGCTGCTGGCCGGCCTGGCCGTGCTGGGCCAGCAGCCGCACGTCGTCGGCCTGCTCGGGATCGTGCTGGTGGTGGCGGCCGGGGTCGGGGTGACCCGGGCGGCGTCGCCGGCGACCGCGGCGACGCCCGTCCCCTGAGCGGGTCGGAGCCCCGTTCGGGCGCACGCGTCGCCCGCGCACGCGATACTTCCGGGCGCCCGTGCCGCCCCTCAACGTCCCGAACGTCCTGACCGTGGGGCGGATCCTGCTGGTGCCGCTGTTCATCGCCGCGCTGCTCCAGCGCAGCGACGGCTGGGACGTCGTCGGGGCCGCGATCTTCGTCGTCGCCGGGGTCACCGACTTCATCGACGGCTGGCTGGCGCGCCGCAGCGAGCAGATCTCGTCGTTCGGCAAGCTCGCCGACCCGCTGGCCGACAAGCTGCTGGTCGGCGGGGCGCTGATCGTCCTCGTCCACCTCGACCGGCTGGCGCTGTGGATCGCCGTGGTGGTGATCGGCCGCGAGGTCGTCGTGCAGCTGGCGCGGACCTTCGCCGCCCAGCAGGGCGAGGTGATCGCCGCCGCCTGGCTCGGCAAGTGGAAGGCGGCGATCCAGATGCTGGTGATCCTGCTGCTGATCCTGATCGTGCCGTCGCCGACCTGGCTCGACGTGCTGGTCTACGGGATGGTCGCGATCACGCTCTGGAGCGGCGTCGACTACTTCCTCGGCATGCGCCGGGCGATGCGGTCGCCGACCCCGACCGCCTGACGCGGCTCAGCGGCCGGCCGCGTCCAGCCACTCGCGGAGCGAGGTGTGGGTCGCCGGCTCGACGCCGCCGACCAGCTCGGTCCGCAGCTCGCCGAGCGTCCCGTAGCGCTCCGCGATCACGTCGTGCTGGTGGATCGTCTCCAGGTTCTCCTGCTTGGCCAGCACGAACGCCTCGTCGGCCAGGCCGCCGAAGCCCTCGACCACCCCGCGCAGCATCTCGCGCACGCAGTCCTCGACGAAGCGCGGGTTGCGGTGGGCCTTCTCGACCACCGAGCCCTCGTCGCTGCGCTTCATCAGCTCGTAGATCTCCGAGCTCATCGACGACTCGACGACGCGCATCAGGTCGAGTGCGTCGAGGTCGGCCGTCGAGTCCTCGGTCCGGCCCAGCAGCAGCGTGCCGAGGCCGCGCTGGTTGTGGGTCGCGACCGGCACCGCCTCGAAGATCCGGGCGATCTGGGCGTCGTCGAAGCCGGCCTCGCGCAGGCGGCCCTCGGAGCTGTCGCGCAGGTGCTCCTGGGCGCAGGGGCAGGCGGTCATCCCCTGGGCGGTGACGCCGGTGATCGTGCGGGTGCCGGCGTCGGTGGCGACGGCGATCCCGTGGAGGGTGAAGATCTCCTGGGTCGGGATCCCCGAGACCGGCGCGGGGCGGTCCTCCGGGTAGCGGGCGGTGATCCGGACCTCGGCCCGGCGGGCGCCCTGGCGCTCCCGGATCGCGACCGCCACCCGGCGGGCCAGGTCCTCGGCCCGCAGCACCGGCGCGGCGCCGACGACCTCGTCGGCGATCGCCCCGTTGACGACCTCCTCGAAGCGCGACATGTGGGCGCCCTTCTGGTGCGGCCCGAGGTCGACGACCGTCTCCAGCGTCGCCAGGTAGGGGACCTCCTCGCCGGGCTGGCCGACGCGGATCAGCTTCTCGACGCCGGCGACCCCGACCCGCGAGAGCGCGACGTGGACCGTCGGCTCCTGGTTCTGGACGTCGAGGGCGGAGTGGGCGGTGGTGGTGGTCATCGGGACGGGTCCTCGTGGTCGGCCGCCGGCCGGGTCGACGGTGGGCGGAGCGCCGAACGGATCGCTCCATACGGTACGCACTCGCCGCCGCGACCCCGCTGCGACGGGCGTCGGCGGCGCGCGCGATGCCCCGTGGGAAGCGGGCGTTGTGTGACCAGCGTCACCCTCGCAGCGCTGATCGCTGGAAGCTGTGCTAGACCTTGGCGACAGCGAACGGCCGTCGTCGGCACCGCGGGCAGGCAGGCCCGGGGCGATGATCCGGCCGCCGCTGGGAGAGAGAACTGGAGAGCCCGCCGGCGGTGTCCGGAGGGCGTCGAAGAACCGACTGAGGAGAAGGTTCCGACGTGAGCGACAACGAGGCCTTGCTGGCCGACGAGGCGCCGATCACCGAGATCGACGAGTTGCGGGCACTGATCGCCGACGGACAGGAACGCGGGTATCTGACCGTGTCCCAGATCGCGGCGGTCCTCGAGGAGGCCGAGGTCACGAAGGAGCAGGTTCGCGACCTGCACGCGCACCTGGAGGAGCTGGGCGTCGACGTCCTCCACGGCGACGGCGACCACCACGGCGACGCGACCGACCGCACCGCCCGCGAGGCGGAGCGGCTGGAGCAGGCCGGGGCGCGCAAGGACCGCGAGGCCGGCGCGGCCAAGTCGCGGCCCCAGATCGACCTGACGGTCGAGCCGAGCCTCGACTCGCTGCGGATGTACCTGCGGTCGATCGGCCGCGTGGCGCTGCTGACGGCCGACCAGGAGGTCCAGCTGGCGAAGCGGATCGAGCGCGGCGACGTCGAGGCCAAGCGGGCGATGATCGAGGCCAACCTGCGCCTCGTCGTCTCGATCGCGAAGGCCTACCTCGGCCGCGGGCTGAGCTTCCTGGACCTGATCCAGGAGGGCTCGCTGGGCCTGATCCGCGCGGTCGAGAAGTTCGACTACCGCCGCGGCTACAAGTTCTCGACCTACGCGACGTGGTGGATCCGCCAGGCGGTCACCCGCGCGATCGCCGACAAGGGCCGGACGATCCGGATCCCGGTCCACATGGTCGAGAAGCTGAACAAGGTCGTCCACGTCGAGCGCCAGCTGGTGCAGACCCTGGGCCGCCAGCCGACCCCGGAGGAGATCGCCACCGAGGTCGAGATGGAGGTCCGCGACGTCCGCGACATCCTCCGGATCTCGCAGCAGCCGATCTCGCTCGAGAAGCCGGTCGGCGAGGACGAGGAGTCCTCGCTCGGCGACTTCGTCGAGGACAAGGACGCCGAGTCCCCGTTCGAGCTGACCAGCGAGCAGCTGCGCCGCGAGCACGTCCGCCGCGCGCTGTCGACGCTGCCGAAGCGCGAGCGCGAGGTGATCGAGATGCGCTTCGGCCTCTCCGGCGACCAGCCGTGCACGCTCGAGGAGGTCGGCCGCGCGTTCGACGTCACCCGCGAGCGGATCCGCCAGATCGAGAGCCACACGCTCAAGAAGCTCGAGTCGCTGCCCGAGGCGCAGCGGCTCCGCGACGCGGTCTAGCCGCACCGTCGCGAGGGAGAAACGTCAGGGGCCCCGTGGGAGGCGGGGCCCCTTTCGACGTTCTGGGGTGCGGGTGGTCCTCAGCCGTTCGGCGACGGGATCACGAACATCGTCAGCAGCCGCGCGGCCGCCGGCAGGTCGCCGCTGATCCGCAGCTTGCGGCGGACGAAGGCCAGCGCCGGCTGGCTGTTGCCGGTGATGACCTTGAGGAACTCGACGGTGTCGAGCCGGATCAGGGCGGTCGGGTCCTCGACGCCCTCGTGGACCGGCGTGCACGCCCCGTCGGCGATCCGGATCGCGCGCCGCAGGGTCGGCTCGTCGTCGGGGCCGGTGATCGCCCAGCCGATCGTGGCGTTGACGCCCTCGGCCCGGTGGGGCTTGAAGAAGGCGGGGAACTGGTCGAGCGCCTGGTCGACGACCAGCTCCCGGACGGCGCCGCGCAGCCGTCGCTGGAGCCGCTTGGGATCCTCGTCGCCGATCAGGCGGGCGAGCGCCCGGACGTCGAAGTCGAGCGGATCGAGCCGCTCGGCGGCGCCCGCGGCGGCGCCCGGCACGCGGAAGAAGCCGGCCAGCTCGAGCGCGAAGGGGGCGTCGCCCGACAGCTCGAGCGTGCCCCGCAGCAGCCACTCGGCCGGACGGCCGGCGCCGGTGGTCAGCTGCAGCAGCTCGGCGGCGCCGAGCCGCAGG
The DNA here is from genome assembly GCF_034096925.1 of Patulibacter defluvii. Lineage (NCBI taxonomy): Bacteria > Bacillati > Actinomycetota > Thermoleophilia > Solirubrobacterales > Patulibacteraceae > Patulibacter > Patulibacter defluvii. Next base: position 17,277 of record NZ_JAWZSQ010000013.1, on the reverse strand, counting down.
CCGACGCGCGGCTCGACCGCGGGATCGGCCGGGCCGGTCGTGCAGGCGCCGCGGTCCAGACGGACGTGGTGGCGGGACTCCGGCTCGCCCTCGTCGGCGACCGTGAAGCCGAGCACGACGTCCTCGAGCGCGGCGATCCGCTCGCCGTCGACGTACTCCGGGAACCGCCGGAACAGCTCGTCGAGCACCAGCTGGCGGGCGGCGCCGGTCAGCTCGCGCCGCAGCTGGGCGGGGTCGCGATCACGGACGATCCGCGCCAGCTCGGCCGCGTCGGCGTCGCGGGCGAGGGCGGCGATGTCGGTCGGCACGGTGCTCATCGGACGGCGATTCTACCAGGGGTAGGAACGGCGGCGGGGAACGGCGCCCCGCGACGTCGAACCGCGGTCTCGCGCGCGGCCGCGGACGGCCCTCCGCGATTCAACGTCCCGGCGACGCCGAATCGCGTTCTCGCCCGGCTGGCCGGGCGAGAACGCACCTCTCCGCGAGGCGGGCGGGGGCGGACGACACGGAGACGAGCGCGCGCGCTAGCATCGCTGCTCGCCCTCGGGGGGATGTCCGAGTGGTTAAAGGAGACGGGCTGTAAACCCGTTGGCTCTGCCTACGCAGGTTCGAATCCTGCTCCCCCCATGAAACGAAGCCCCCGGCCACGGCCGGGGGCTTCGTCGTTTCGGGCCCGCGCCTCGCGGGCGGCGGAGAACGGTCGGATCTTTTGACATCGGCCCGCCCCACCGCCCGATTTCCCTTCCGGTCACCTGCTGACCGCAATCGCTGGGAGCATCGCGCTCTCGCAACCGACTCGCAGGAGGAACCCCATGGCCACCATCAGCAAGCTCGACTTCGTCGGCATCCCGTCCCAGGACGCGGAGCGCTCGCGGCGCTTCTACGGCGAGGTGCTCGGGCTGCGGCAGGACGACAAGCAGGCGACCGAGTTCTGGATCGGCGAGACCTGCGTCTCGATCTGGGAGCCGGCGCGGCAGGGCCGTCCCTTCGCACCCCAGAAGAACGCCCACCTGGCCCTCCATGTCGACGACGTCGCCGCCGCCCGGGCCGAGCTCGAGGCGAAGGGGGTCGTCTTCGAGGGCGACACGTTCGACACCGGCGTCTGTCACATGGCGCTCTTCACCGACCCCGACGGCAACGACCTGATGCTCCACTCGCGCCACACGCACTGAGCCCCGCCCGCCCGGCCCGGCCCGCCCCGCCGCTCGGCGCGGGGCGGCGACGGCCCGCCGGGTACCCTGCCCTGCGTGCTGCGCACCGTCCAGGCCACCCGCTACGTCTCGCCGCTGCGCGAGGGCGGATCGGTCCCGGCGCTGGTCGAGGCGGACGACCTGGGGCTCTACGTCGTCAAGCTCTCCGGCGCCGCCCAGGGGACCAAGGCGCTGGTGGCCGAGATCGTCGTCGGCGAGCTGGCCCGGGCGCTCGCCGCGGCCGCGCCCGACCTCGGCCTGCTGGTGCCCGAGGTGGTGCTCGTCGACCTGCCGCGCGACCTCTCCGTCGCCGAGCCCGACCCCGAGATCCAGGAGCACCTGGCCGCCAGCGCGGGCCTCAACGTCGGCCTCGACTTCCTGCCCCGCGCGTTGCCCTACGTGCCCGCCGCCGGCCCGCAGCCGAGCCCCGAGCTGGCCGCGGCGATCGTCTGGCTCGACGCGCTCGGCGAGAACGTCGACCGCACGCCCCGCAACCCCAACCTGCTGACCTGGCACGACCGGGTCTGGCTGATCGACCACGGCGCCGCCCGCTACCGCCAGCACGCCGGCCTCGACCCGGCCAAGGCCCGCGGCCGGTTCGCCGCGATCCGCGACCACGTGCTGCTGCCGCGCGCGGCCTCGATCGTGGACGCCGACGCCCGCCTGGCCCCGCTGGTCACCGACGACCTGGTCCGGCGGGTGGTCGGCCTGGTGCCCGAGCCGTGGCTCGACGCCGAGGCGGCCGCGCTCCACGTCGACGACCTGCTGGCGCGGCTGCGGTCCCCGCGCGACTTCGTGGAGGAGGCCGAGCATGCCCGCAGCGCCTGAGCCCGTCGCCGACGGCCGTGAGGTCTTCCAGTACGCGGTCCTGCGCGTGGTCCCGTCGCAGGAGCGGGGCGAGGCGCTGAACGTCGGCGTCGTCCTCCACTGCCGCCGGCGGGCCTTCCTCGGCGTGCGGGTGCGGGTCGACCGCGAGCGGCTGGCGGCGCTCGACCCCGGGCTCGACCTCGAGGCGCTGCGGCGGCACCTGGACGGGATCGTCCGCGTCGCCGAGGGCGATCCGGCCGCCGGTGCGGTCGCGGCGATGGATCGCTCCGACCGCTTCGGCTGGATCGCCGCCCCGTCGAGCACGATCGTCCAGCCCGGCCCGGTCCACATCGGGCTCTGCGACGACCCCGAGGCCGCCCTCGAGCGGCTGACCGCGCAGCTGGTCGCGCCGCCGACCGCCGATCGGCCCGGACCGGCCCCCCGCGCCTAGCGCTGGGTGCTGGCGCGGATCCGCAGCGCCGCCGGCACCACCACCGGCGCCTCGGGATCCTCGCCCTCCAGCCGCGCCACCAGCAGCCGCGCCGCCGCCGCGCCCTGGTCCTGGGGCAGCAGGTCGATGGTGGTGATCGGCGGCGTCGCCTCGCGCGTCTGCTGGCTGTCGATGCCGCTCGCCACCAGCAGGTCGCCGGGGACGTCGAGGCCGCGGTCGCGGGCCGCCCGCACGACGCCGTTGGCGTAGCTCTCGGCGAGGGCGAAGATCGCGTCCGGTCGCTGCGGCCGGTCGAGCAGCCGGCCGGCGCTCTCGAAGGCCGACGCCTCCAGCCGGTGCAGCCCGGTGACCTCGACGATCGGCTCGTCGCCGCGCTCGGCGCACCAGCCGCGGTAGGCGCGCTCGGACTCGGCCGACCAGGCCCAGTCGGACTCGGCGGCGAGCATCGCGATCCGGGTCGCGCCGGCGTCGGCCAGGTGGTCGAGCAGCTGGCGGGTGTTGGCCTCGTTGTCGCCGCGGACGTACCAGCGGTGCTCGGGCCGGCCGAGGTCGCGCTCGATCGTGACGACCGGCAGGTCGAGCTCCTCGAACAGCGCCACCCGCGGGTCCGACCGGCCGGGGTCGCAGAGGATCCCGCCGTCGACGCCCAGCTCGCGCAGCTCGGCGACCGTCTTCAGCGGCGGCGTCAGCAGCAGCGGGTGGTGGCGCTCGAAGGCGGCGCCGGCGGCCGACATCGCCAGCTGCATGTAGTAGTCGAGGCTGAGCAGCTCGCGCTCGGCGTCGAGCGTCTCGACCGCCGGCAGCAGCATCGCGATCACGCCGGTGCGGCCGGAGCGCAGGGCGCGGGCGGCGCGGCTGGCGCGGTAGCCCAGCTCGGCGGCGACGTCGATCACGCGCTGGCGGGTCGAGGGGTCGACGTTGCCCTTGCCGTTGAGCGCGTGGGAGACCGTGGTCACCGACACGCCAGCGGTGGCGGCGACGTCGCGGATCGTGACCCGACGCTCGGACATCGGCGAGACGGTACTCCACCGTGGGGCGGCGGCGGACGCCGGCCCGCCGCCAGCGTACGTCGCACGCACGCCGCCGCACGGCGAAAGAATCTCCCCCTCCAAAACGTTTTGGGCTACGGTTCCACCATGGCGACGACGACCCGCACCACGACGACCGCCGATCTCGCCGTGCTCGGCGCGACCGTCCGGACGCTCGATCCGGCGCGGCCGACCGCCAGCGCGATCGCGATCCGCGACGGCGTGATCGTGGCCGTCGGCGACGACGCCGAGGTGCGCGAGTCCTGCGACGCGCGGACGACGCTGATCGACGGCGCCGGGACCGCGATCGTCCCCGGCCTGGTCGACTCCCACATCCACCCGGTCTGGGGCGCCGAGCTGACCCGCGGCGTCGACCTGCGCGGCCTGCGGACCCTCGACGGCGTCCGCGACGCGCTGCTGGCCGAGCGGCGGCGGGTCGGCGACGGGGCCTGGATCCGCGGCTGGGGGCTGGACTACGCCGCCTTCGCCGGCCGCCCGATCGAGGCCGCCGCGATCGCCGAGGCGGTCGCCGGCGCCCCGACGCTGCTGCTCTTCTTCGACATCCACACCGCCCTCGCCAGCCCCGCCGCGCTGGCCGCCGCCGGGATCGACGGCCCGGTCGACTTCCCCGACGCCTCCGAGGTCGTCTGCCGCGACGGCGTGCCGACCGGCGAGCTGCGCGAGATGAGCGCCTACGGCCTGATCCTCGACGCCGCGCCGCAGCCGACCGAGGCCGAGTACCGGACGATGGTCGCCGGCACCCTCCGGCGGCTGGCCAGCCTCGGCCTGACCGGCGGCCACGCGATGGACGGCTCGCCCGAGACCTTCGCCCTGCTGCGCGAGCTGGAGGCGTCCGGCGACCTGCCCCAGCGGCTGGTCGTCCCGCTCTGGCAGACCCCCGACGTCAGCGACGAGCAGATCGAGGCCCACCTGCCGCTGGTCGGCGAGCACGGGCGCCGTTGGCGCGGTGGCGTGGCCAAGCTCTTCATCGACGGCGTGATCGACTCCGGCACCGCCTGGCTCTACGAGGCCGACACCCACGGCGACGGCGTGGCGCCGTTCTGGCCCGACCCGAGCCGCTACGACGAGGTCGTGGCCCGCTTCGCCGGCGCCGGCTTCCAGTGCGTCACCCACGCCTGCGGCGACCGCGGGGTGGCCGCCGCGCTCGACGCCTACCGCGCGGCCGACGCCCGCCCCGCCAACGGCGCACCGCACCGGATCGAGCACCTGGAGACCATGGCCGACCACGATCTGGCGCGGCTGGTGGCCGAGGACGTCGTCGCCTCGATGCAGCCGCTGCACATGCAGTGGCGCCAGGCCGACGGATCGGACTCGTGGACCGAGCGGCTGGGGCCGGAGCGGACCGCGCGCGCCTTCCGCGCCCGCGACGTGCTCGACGCCGGCGGCCGCCTGGCCCTCGGCTCGGACTGGCCGGTCGCGCAGGAGGACCCGCGGCTGGGGATGGCGTGGGCGCGGCTGCGGCGGCTGCCGGGCCAGCCCGACGCCCCGGTCTTCGAGCCGGAGCAGGCGCTGACCGGGCTCGAGGCGCTGCGCGGCTACAGCGACTGGGCGGCGGCGACGATCGGCGAGCAGGACCGGCAGGGGCGGATCGCCCCCGGCTTCGTCGCCGACCTGAGCGGGTTCGCGGCCGATCCGGCCGAGGTCGCGGCCGACGAGCTGCCGGCGCTGCCGGTGCGGCTGACGGTCGTCGACGGCGAGGTCGTCCACCGGGACGAGGGCTGAGCGAGGGCGTCGCCCACCCGGCGACGCCGGCGGGACACGGCGGCCGGCGGGCCGCCGACCAGGGCCGCGCGCGGCGCGGCGGAGCGGGACGACCCGGCCGAGCGGCCGGGAGGCGACCCGGCGCGCCGGCGCCGGGGCGGTCGGCGACGTCCGGCCGCGGTGGCGATCCGACCGACGGAGCGGCGCCGGCAGCGAGAACCACGACGGGCACACGCAGGAGGACGACCATGGGAACCACGACGGTGCAGGACGCAGCCGACAGCCCCGAGCCCCGCGCGGCGACCGCCGCCGCGCCGCCCCCGTCCGCGGCCACGCGGCTGCGGGCCGGCACGATCGGCGCCTGGGACCTGGTCTTCTTCGTCGTCGCGGCCGCCGCGCCCCTGACGGTGATGTCGGGCGTCGCGCCGCTGGCGATCCAGTTCGGCGGCGTCGGCGCGCCCGGCGGCTACCTGGTGGCCGGGATCGTGATGGCGACCTTCGCCGTCGGCTTCACCGCGATGAGCCGCCACGTGCCCAACGCCGGCGCCTTCTACGCCTACATCGGCCGCGGGCTCGGGCGGCCGCTCGGCGTCGGCGCCTCGCTGGTCGCCGTGCTGGCCTACAACGCGATCGGGATCGGCCTGCTGGCGGCGACCGGCACCTTCGCCGCGACGACGATGCGCGACGTGCTCCACGTCGACCTGCCGTGGTGGCTGTGGGGGCTGGTGGCGTGGGCGATCGTCGGCGTCCTCGGCTACCGCAACATCACCCTCAGCGCCCGCGTGCTCGGCCTGTTCCTGCTGCTGGAGGTGGCGATCCTCGGCGTGCTCGCCGTGCCGGTGCTGCTCGACGGCGGCCGCGAGGGGCTGAGCTTCGCCAGCTTCGACCCCTCGAACGTCTTCACCGGCGGCGTCGGGGCGCTGTTCGTGATCACCTTCGGCGCCTTCCTCGGCTTCGAGTCGACGGCGATCTACAGCGAGGAGGCCCGCGACCCGCGCCGTACCGTCCGCCGCGCGACCTTCGCCTCGGTCGCCTTCCTGGCGCTCTTCTACACCCTGATCGTGTGGATGATCCTGATGGCCTTCGGGCCGGCGGCGGGGCTCGACGTGGCCGCGAAGGACCCGACCGGGATGTTCTTCACCGCCACCCACGACTGGGTCGGCCAGGGCGCGACCGACGTGATGCACGTCCTGATCGTGACCAGCGCGCTGGCCGCGACGCTGGCCTTCCACAACGCCTCGGCCCGCTACTTCCACGCGCTCGGGCGCGAGGGGATCCTGCCGCGGGCGCTCGGGCGGGCCAACGCCGCCGGCGCCCCCGGCCCGGCGAGCCTGACCCAGACCGGCCTCGCCTTCGCGGTGATCGCGCTCTTCACGCTCTTCGGCGCCGACCCCTACATGCAGACCTTCCTCTGGACCAACGGCACCGGGATCCTCGGCGTGATCGCGCTCCAGGCGCTCTGCTCGGTGGCCGTGATCGGCTTCTTCCGCCGCGACCATCGCGACGCCACGCTCGTCCAGCGGCTGGTCGCCCCGGGGCTGGCCGCGCTGGCGCTGGCGGCGACCTGCGTCCTGATCGTGAAGAACTTCGACCTGCTGACCGCGGCCGGGACGACGGCCAACGTGCTGCTGATCGTGCCGCTGCCGATCGCGTTCGCGATCGGGGTCGTGCGGGCGCTGCGGATCCGGCGCCGCGACGCCGCCGCCTACGGTCGCCTGACGACGGTCGACGTGGCCGAGGCGAGCGCCTGAGCGCGCGCTGGACTACGCTGCCCCGCATGACCGGACGCCACCTGCTTCCCGTTCCCCTGGTCGTGCTCGCGCTGATCGCCGCCGGCTGCGGCGACGAGCGGACGTCGAAGGACACCGAGAGCAGCGGGGGCTCGACCGCGACCGAGCAGACCACCGCGTCGACCGAGGCGCCCGCGGGCGGCGACGTCGCCGGCGGCGCCGCGGCCGACAAGATCGCCAGCGAGGTCGGCGACGACGTCAAGAAGGCGCCGAAGGTCCCGAAGACCTCGGGCGAGCCGCCGAAGGAGCTGCAGGCGAAGGACGTCGTGGTCGGCGACGGCCCGGCGGCCAAGCTCGGCGACAACGTCCAGGTCCAGTACACGCTGGCGCTGTGGGGCGGCGACAAGGTCGAGTCGTCGTGGGACTCCGGCCAGCCGGCGTCCTTCCCGCTCGTCGAGGGTGGCCTGATCGACGGCTGGATCAAGGGCGTCCCGGGGATGAAGGCCGGCGGCCGCCGCGTGCTCGTCGTGCCGCCGGACCAGGGCTACGGCCCCGGCGGCCAGCCGCCGTCGATCCCCGGCGACAGCACGCTGGTCTTCGTCATCGACCTGGTCGGGACCGGCCAGGGCGGCTGATCGCGCGGGCGGGCGGCGCCGGGAACTCCGGCGCCGGGCCCGCTCAGGCGCCCTCGGCGAGCCGCTTCAGCTCGTCGGGACGGGCGCCGACCAGGATCGAGCGGACGAGGCCCTCGACCGGGCCCTTGACCAGCATCCCCAGCACGCGGCCGGGGTCGACCTCGACCGCGTAGGTCGCGCGGGTCCGCCCGCCGCCGAGGTCGTCGAGCCCCCAGAAGCCGGTCAGGGCCTTCACGTCGCCCTTCTCCTGGACCCACGAGAGCCGGTGCGGCGGCTCGTGGGTGAAGCGGACGCGGGTCTTGATCGACTTGACCTTCGCGTCGCTGACGATCTCGCAGAGCACCGGCCGGCCCTCGCCGTCGCGCTCCAGGATCTCGATCGACTGGACCCCGCCCTGCCACTCGACGATCGTCGAGATGTCCTCGATCAGGGGCCACACCTGCTCGATCGGGGCGTCGATCTCGCTGCTCGCCTCGCCACTCAGTGCCATCGGGTCCTCCTCGTCGGTCGCGGCGGAACGGTAGCCCACGGGCGCCGCGGGCGCGAGCGTCGCCGGACGCCCCCGCGTCGCCCGGCGGCCGGATAGGGTCGCCGCAGGAGGAGACCACCGGATGCGGCAGCTCACCAGCCTCGACGCGCTGTTCCTGGCCCACGAGGGCGACCGCACGGTCGGGCACGTGTCGGCCTACGTCGTCCTCGACCCGTCCGACGCGCCGGGCGGGCAGGTGACGATCGAGGCCCTGCGCGACATGATGCACAGCCGGATGCCGCTGCTGCCGCCGTTCCGGTGGAAGCTCGTCGGCGTCCCGCTCGGGATCGACCACGGCTACTGGGCGACCGATCCCGACTTCGACCTCGGCTACCACGTGCGCGAGACCGCGGTCCCGGCGCCGGGCGGCGACCGCGAGGTGGCGACGCTCGTCGGCCGGCTCTTCTCGCAGCCGCTCGACCGCGAGCGCCCGCTCTGGGAGCTGTACCTGATCCAGGGCCTGGCCGACGGCCGCTGCGCGCTCTTCTCGAAGGTCCACCACGCGCTGGTCGACGGGGTCTCCGGGGCCGAGATCCTGGGCGCGCTGTTCGACCTCTCGCCGGAGGGACGGACGGTCGAGGCGCCGACCGGGACCGAGCTGGAGCACCCTCCGAGTCAGCTGGAGATGCTGCTGCGGGGCGTCGCGGCGACCCCCAAGCGGCTGCGGCGGCAGGCGACGGCGCTGCCGCGGCTGGTGGCCAACGCGGGCGCGATCCCCGGCTCGGGCTGGGTGCCGGGGCTGCGGACGGCGGGACGGGTGGCGCGCGCGATCGCGCGGCCGCTGACCGGCGACGACCGGCCGCTGCTGGAGCCGCCGACCGGCTCGGCGCCCGAGGTGCCGTTCAGCCGCCGGCTCAGCGGGCACCTGCGGATGGCCCACGTGCGGCTCGACCTGGAGCAGGTGAAGGCGGTCAAGGCCGCCCTCGGCACCACGGTCAACGACGTGATCATGGCGGTCGCGGCCGGCGGCGTCCGCCACTGGCTGGCCGCGCACGAGGCGCTGCCGGAGGAGCCGCTGCTGGCGCTGGTGCCGGTCTCGGTCCGGACGCCCGAGCAGTACGGGACCTTCGGCAACCGGGTCGGCGGGATGGTGGTGCCGCTGCCGACCAACCTCCGCGAGCCGGACGAGCGGCTGGCGGCGGCGCGGGCGGCGATGCAGACCGCCAAGGAGCGCCACCGGGCGGTGCCGGCCGACACGCTGATCGACGCCACCCGCTTCCTGCCGCCGGCGCTCTTCGCCCAGGCGACGAAGATCACGCTCGGGATCGCCGGCCGGCCGGGGGTGCGGCCGCCGATGAACCTGATCGTCTCGAACGTGCCGGGGCCGCAGGTTCCGCTCTACTGCGCGGGCGCCCGGATCGAGCAGGTGGTGCCGGTCTCGCCGGTCACCCACGGGGTCGGGATGAACATCACCGTGATGAGCTACCTGGGCCGGATCGATGCCGGGATCGTCGTCGACCGCGACCAGGTGCCCGACCCGGAGCTGGTGGCCGAGGGGATGGAGCGCGAGCTGGCCGCGCTGCGGGCGCTGGCGGGGATCGGGTCGAACGGCGGCGGCTAGGCGGTCGCGGCGAGCCGCGCGCGCAGCTCCTCCGGGCGGCGGGTGACCAGCCGCTCGCGGAGCTTCTGCTCGACCTCGCCGCGGACGAACATCCCGAGCCCGAAGCCGGGGTCGATGTCGAGCGCGTAGGTGGCGCGGGTGCGGTCGCCGCCCAGGTCCTCGAGCGTCCACGAGCCGTCCATCGAGGCCAGGTCGCCGGACTCCTGGCGCCAGCTGAGGCGGGTCGGCTGCTCGTGGCGGAAGCGGATCGTCGCCTTCAGCACCCGGACCTTGGCGTCGATCTCGAAGCGGGCGGTCAGGGCGCGGCCGTCGGGGTCGCGGTCGAGCACCCGGACGCCGTCCATCGTGCCCTGCCACTCGCCGATCGTGGCGATGTCGGCGATCACGTCCCAGACGCGCGCGATCGGCGCGTCGAGCTCGGCGCTGGCGGTGCCCTTCAAGCGTCCCACGTGCGGTCCTCCCGGCGGATTGGGGCGCACGCTACCCGTTCGGGCGGCGGTCGTCGGCGCGGCGCGGGCGGATAGCGTGCCGGCCGTGCAGCGCGGCAGCCACAGCGAGACGATCCCCGGCGACGCGGAGGCCTGCTTCGCGGTCCTGCTCGACTTCGAGCGCTACACGGAGTGGCAGGGGGCGGTGACCAGCTGCCGGGTGCTGGAGCGGGACGACCAGGGCCGGGGGAGCCTGATCGAGACCGAGCTCGACCTGAAGATCCGGCGGGCGCGCTACGTGCTCCGCTACCACTACGACCCGCCGCGGCGGATCTGGTGGGAGTACGTCGAGGGCGACCTGCGCTCGATCGACGGCGAGTACCGGTTCGAGCAGCAGGCGGACGGGACGACGGTCGCGACCTACGAGGTCGGGGTCGACCTGGGGTTCCCGGTCCCGGGACGGGTGGCGCGCGCGGTCGCCGAGCGGGCCTTGCGGACCGCGGTGGCGGAGCTGCGCGACCGCGTCGCGAGCGGGGCCGGCCGGGCCTGAACGGCGCCGGCGGGCACCCGGCTCAGGCGACGGGGCGCGGGGGCTGCGGGTGCTGCTCGTGGGCGCTGCGGCCCCGGGTCGGGGCGGGCTGGGCGCTGCCGAGCCGTCCGAGCTCGAGGAAGCCGCTGCCGATGGCGGTGACGATCGTGCGAATCATGATGATCCGATCATAAGAAGCCGGTGGCGAGCGATGGGTGCGGTGCCGCACACGACGCTCCCGCCGGCCACGGCGGTCGCCCCACACGTCGCGCCCCGGCCCGCTACTCTTCCGACTCCCGCCCTCTTAGCTCAGTTGGTAGAGCACTTCCATGGTAAGGAAGGGGTCGCCGGTTCGAGTCCGGCAGAGGGCTCTCCCGGAACCGCCTGCCCGTCAGGCGGTTTCGTCGTTCCGGGGCCTGGGGTCGGCGCAGACGACGGCCAGCAGCGGCACGCCGTCGACGTCGATCGCCACGTGGCCCGGGCGGCTGGCGACGGTGATCCCCCGGTCGACGTCGCCGAGCGCGGGGGCGACGACGGTGGCCGGGACGAAGCCGGCGCGGACCAGCCGCTCGACCCAGGCGGCGGCCGGCTCGTGGCGCTCGGCGCGGGCGTCGTCGCGGCCGGCCAGCACGTCCTCGATCTCGCGGGCGAAGAAGCGCTTCATCCCGGCCCGCTCCGCGTCGCCGGCGTCGACGCGGTCGATCAGGCCGAAGAGCGCCGAGTAGTGGGCCAGGCACTGCTCGAAGCGGCGGGCAAGGTCGTCGGTCAGGTGGTCGGCGCTCGGCTCGCAGAGCACGATCGCCGCCGGATCGAGCGCCCGCAGCCGGGTCAGCACCCGGTCGCGAGCGGCCGCGGCGTCGCGGGCGTCGGCGCCGGCGATGTGGTGGAGCGCGAACGACGCGCCCACCACCACCCGCTCGGCGGCGGCCGCGGCGTCGGCGAACCGTCGCCACTGCTCGTCGTCCAGCCCCTCGATCGTGCCCTCGACGGCCAGCAGCTCGAGGGCGATCCCGTGGCGGCGGGCGCGGGCGGTCAGCGTCCGGCGCGCCTGGGCGAGGCCGTCCGGATCGGGATCGACGGCCAGCACCCGCAGCCGCCGCGGGGCACGGCCGCGACGGGCCAGCTCGTCGAGCAGGTCGGCCTCCTGCTCGCCGAGGCCGATCCCGGGCGCCACCAGCGCGACGTCGTCGGCACCGGCGAGCGCGTCGGCCAGCACGCGGTTGGCGATCCCGCGGGCGATCGCGACCAGCGGCAGGTGGGCCGCCAGCAGGTCGAAGAGCGACAGCTGCGAGCGGTCGAACGCGCGCAGGTAGAGGTTGGTCCCGGCGGGGCGGTCGTCGAGCCGCCGGGCCAGCGCGGCCGCGAAGATCTCGGCGGTCAGGTCGTGGGAGCGGCGGGCGTCGTCGAGCAGCCGCTCCAGGCGACGGCGGGCGGCAGGCCGGTCGTCGGCGAGGAGGGCGGCGAGCGCGGCCCGCAGCCGCTGCTCCCGCTGGCGGCGCTCGGTCGGTCGGATCGCGGTGGCGGGCGGGCAGGTCATCTCGTTCCGGGGGACGCGGGCGACCCGTCGGGGCCTTACGCCGCCGGCGGCTAGGCTTCTGCGCCATGCAGGCGTCGCGTGCTCGTCAATCGCCGGTCGTCGTCGCCGGCCGGTCCGGACGGGGGAGCCGCTGATGGCGACCCTGGTCGAGCTGGACGGCGTCCGTCCGACGATCGGCGAGGACGTCTTCCTGGCCCCGACGGCGGTGCTGATCGGCGACGTCCGGATCGGCGACCGCTCCAGCGTCTGGTTCGGCGCGGTCCTGCGCGGCGACGAGTCGCGGATCGAGATCGGCGCCGAGTGCTCGATCCAGGACAACGTCGTCGTCCACTGCGCCGAGGACCTGCCGACGGTCGTCGGCCGCGGCTGCACCGTCGGCCACTCGGCGGTCCTCGAGGGCTGCACGATCGAGGACGGCGCACTGGTCGGGATGGGCGCCGTGGTGCTCCAGCACGCCCGGGTCGGCGCGGGCGCGATGCTCGCCGCCGGCGCCGTCCTCAGCGAGCGGCGGAGCGTCGCCCCCGGACGGCTGGCCGCCGGCGTGCCCGCCCGCGAGCGGGACACGCCCTCCGGCTCGATGGAGCAGTGGATGCGGATCGCCGTCGACGACTACCAGCGGCTGCGCCGGACCTACCTCGCGACCGCGCGCGTGGTCGAGCCCGGCTGAGCCGCGGCCTGCGGCGCCCCTCAGCGCTTCTTCTTGCCCGCCGGGTAGATCGTCAGCTTCCAGACCGTGACGGTCGTGCAGGTGACGCCCGGCGTCGGGTCCGACTCGTCCTGGCAGCGGGCCTCGTCGCGGCCGGTGAGGGTCAGCGACGAGCGGCGGGCCAGCCGCTTGGGGTCGAACTTGCCCTTGCCGACGTTCAGCAGCACGTTGCCGGTCCGGACGGTCATCCCGTCCCAGACCCAGCGGCAGTCGGGGTAGAGCGCCGACGTCCCCAGGACGGTGTCCTCGGAGAAGGTCAGCCGGCGGCCGGTCAGGAACGAGACCAGGCCCTGGCCGGTGAAGTTGCGCTTGCCGACGCAGCCGCCGCTGGTGTCCGGGCGGTCCTCGCCGCAGACGACGCTGATGCCGCCGCCCTTGCGCTCGACCGTACCGGCCAGCGGCAGGGTCGAGATCTGGCGGCCGCCCTTGTCGCGGACCCACAGGCCCCACGTGTTGCCCGAGCCGGTGACGGTGCCCTTCAGGGCCCGGGCGTGGGAGAACTCGATCGTCTCGGTGCCGCTGCCGCGGAAGCCGGTCGGCTTGTTCTGGCAGACCGGCTCGGGCACCGGCACCGCTTGCCAGGTCGTCTTCTGGGAGCCGCTGAGCTTGAAGGTCACGGCGCGGTTGGCGTAGGGCGCGGCCGAGGCGGCTGGCGCGAGGACGGCCACGGCGGCGGCGGTGGCGACCAGGGCGGGCAGGAAGCGCGGGGGCGTCATGGCTCCAGCCTGGGCCACGTGGGCGTCGCCCACATCGGGGAGGGACCCGTGGGAGCACCCCCAAACCGTCCGCGCCGCCGCACCCCTGGGGTCGCCGTCACCCCAGGACGCCGCGCAGCACCCGCCGCAGCGCCGCGGCGGCCGCGGCGGGCGAGACGCCGCGCTCGTCGAGCAGGTGCTGGTGGACGCCGGCGCCGACCGTCGCCAGCAGCAGGTCGGCGAGCGCGACCGGGTCGGCGTCGTCGGCCGCGGCGCCCGGCCGCTGCCGCAGCAGCAGCACCAGGTGCTGGTGCCAGGCCGCGTGGGTCGCGGTCCGGAAGGGCGACGCGGGCGACGCCCCGTCGGCCGCCGCCAGCACGTCGCGGTGCTCGATCACCAGCCGCTGGAGCGCCAGCAGGAACGCCTCCAGCCGCTCGTCGGGCGCGGCGCCGGGGCCGAGCGGGGGCGGCCCGCGCAGCAGATCCTCCTGCAGCCGCCGCTCCTGCTCGTCGACCAGCGCCAGCAGCAGCCCGCGCTTGTCGCCGAACGCGCGGTAGATCGTCCCGGGACCGACGCCGGCGGCGCGCGCGACCTCGGCCACCCGCAGCGCCTCGGCTCCCTCGCGGGTGACCGCGGCCGCCGTCGCGCGGAGGATCGCGTCGCGGTTGCGGACCGCGTCGCGGCGCCGGGGAGCGGGGCTCATCGGCCCATCCTGACAGAAGCGGAGCAGATTCCGCTACAAATAAGCGGAGTACGTTCCGCTTCTACCCCGTCCGAGAGGTCGCCCGTGTCCCGCCTGCTGCTCGTCTCCGCTTCGCCCCGTGGCGAGGCGTCCGAATCCCGCCGTCTCTCCGCGGCGCTGCTCGACGGCCACGCCGCGGCCGGCGGCGGCCCGGTCGACCGGCTCGACCTCTTCGCCGACCCGCTGCCGCCGTTCGCCGCCCGCGAGGCGACGGCGAAGATGGCCGTGATCGGCGGCAGCGTCCCGACCGGCGTCGACGCCGCGGCCTGGGAGCGGGTGCTGGCGCTCGGGGCCCGGGTCGCCGCCGCCGACGCGCTGGTGCTGGCGGCGCCGATGTGGAACAGCGGGATCCCGTGGGCGCTGAAGCTGTTCGTCGACACGGTCACCCAGCCCGGCGTCGCCTTCCGCTTCGACCCCGAGCGCGGCTACGTTGGGCTGCTCGGCGGGCGGCGGGCGGCGGTGCTGGCCACCAGCCACGTCTACGCGCCCGGCGTCCCGGCCGCCTTCGGGGTCGACCACCACGTCGCCTACCTGGAGCAGTGGCTGACGATGTGCGGCTTCGGGCCGGTCGACGTCGTCCGGCTGCAGCCGTCGCGGCCCGGATCTCCCGGGCTGGAGCAGCGGCGCGAACGGGCCCTGGCCGAGGCGCGGGCGGTCGGTCGCGCGCTCGCCGCGGTCCCGGCGGTGGCGCGGTGAGCGGCTGGTCGTGGCTGGGGCTGGCCGCCCTGCTCGAGGTCGCCTGGTCGCAGAGCATCAAGCCGACCGAGGGCTTCACCCGTCCGCTGCCGACCCTCGTCTGCCTGCTGCTGTTCGTCGCCGCCGTGCTGCCGCTGTCGAAGGCGATGCAGTCGCTGCCGGTCGGCACCGCCTACGTCGTCTTCACCGGCGTCGGCGGCGTCGGCGCGGTGGTGCTGGGGATCGCCCTCTCCGGCGATCCGCTGACCGCGCTGCGGGTGCTCGGGGCGGCGCTGGTGGTGGCCGGGGTGGTGGTGCTGCGGGTCTCCGGCGGGTGAGGCGTCGGCACCGCTGTGCGACGGGGCCGGCACCCGGACGGCACTGTCGAACGGACCGGCGCCTGGAATGGTCGCCGCTGTCGCCGCCGACGCTTGGGCGGCCGCCGCGGCGCTGGGCCGGGCGGAGGGGGCGATTGGGACACACCATCTGCGACGCCGCTGCGGCGTCGCTCGACCCTGAGGAGGGGACCATGGAGATCACCATCGAGGTGAAGGCCGGCGGGCTGAGCACCAACCACGCGGAGGGCGTCGGCCGCTGAGCCGTCGGGTGCTCGCGCGGGGAGGGGAGTCCTCCTTCCCGCGCGGGCACCGCCTCCACGATGACCGGGGCCACCCACCACGCCGCCAGCCTCGAGCGGCTCGCCGCCGGGCGGGCGACCGAGGCCCTCGAAGCGGCCCGCGCGGCCGTCGCCGCCTTCCACGCCAGCGTCGGTCCGGAGCACCCGGACAGCGCCAACGCCGCGCTCGCCCGGGCCCGCGCCGCGCTGGCCGCCGGCGAGCTGGACGAGGCGCGGACCGCGGCCGAGACCGCCCGCGCCACGATCGCGGCGCTGACGCCGGACCCGACCGGGCCGATCGCCCGGATCGCCGTCCAGGCCCGCTGCGCTGCGGCCGAGGCCGCGCGCCGCCAGGGCCGCTACCCGGCCGCCGCCGCCGGCTTCCGGGCCGCGATCGACGAGGCCGAGCGCTGGCTCGGCCCGGCCGACCCCGACCTGGCGCTGGCCTGCAACGGGCTGGCGCTCGTCGCCCGCTACCGCGGTGCCCACGACGACGCCGAGCGCGGCTACCGGCGGGCGCTGGCGATCGTCGGCCGTGACGGGCTCGACGGGGCGGCGGTGCTCCACAACCTGGCCGGCCTCGAGCACGCCCGCGGCCGCGCCGGCAACGCGCTGGCGCTCGCCCGACGGGCGTGGGAGATCCGGGTCCGCGAGCTGGGGCCCGACCATCCCGACGCGCTCGGCGACCAGGCCCAGGTCGGCGAGCTGCTGCGCTGCGACGGCCGGCTCGACGAGGCCGAGGGGATGCTCGACGACGTCCGCCGGCGGTGGGCGGCGCTGCGCGGTGACGACGACCTGGAGGTGGCGATCGCGCTCCACGGGCTGGCGCTGGTGGCCGCCGACCGCGGCGACCACCGCACGGCCGTCACCCGCGGGCGCGCCGCGCTGCGGATCAAGCGCGCGCGGCTCGGCCCGAACCACCCCGAGCTGGCGGCCACGCTCCACAACCTCGGTCGCAGCCGCCGCGCGGCGGGCGACCCCGCGGGCGGCCGGCGGGCGCTGGCCCAGGCGGTCCTGGTCCTGGAGCGGGCCGGGGTCACCGGCGACCACCCGGTGCTGGTCGCCTGCCGGCGGGGCCTGGCCGAGCCGTGAGGCGGCGGCTCGTCCCGCGGGTCGTCCAGACCTCGGCGATGGACTGCGGGCCCGCGGCGCTGGCGGCGCTGCTGCGCGGCCACCGGATCGCCGCCGACGTCGCGACGCTGCGGGCGCGCTGCGCGACCGACGTCGACGGGACCTCGATCGCCGCCCTGGCCGACGCCTCGCGCGAGCACGGGCTGCCGCTGACCCAGCGGCTGCTGCCGCCCGAGCACGTCGGCCGCGGGCCCGACGCGACGCTGCCGCTGATCGCCGTGGTCACCGCGCCCGGCGACGTGCCGCACTTCGCCGTCCTCTGGCGGGCGCGGGGGCCGCTCGTGCAGGTGCTCGACCCGGCCTGCGGCCGGCGCTGGATGCGGCGGCGGACGGTCGTCCGCTGGCTCTGGCGCCACCAGGCGATGGTCTCGCGCGCGGCCTGGGAGGGCTGGAGCGCCGGCCCGGCGATGCACGACCCGCTGGAGCGACGGCTGCGACGGCTGGGGGTCGGTCGCCGGCGCCGGCAGCGGCTGCTGGACGGCCCCGGGGTGGCCGTCGCCGACCTCGACGCGGCGGCCCGCGCGACCGCGGCGATCGCCCGGCGGGGGCGGCGCGGCCGCACGCT
>NZ_JAWZSQ010000012.1:0-139173 GCF_034096925.1 Patulibacter defluvii | reverse complement strand
CGGCGCGCGAGCGGGCGGCGGCGGAGGCCGGCGCCGCCGAGGCCGACCGCGACGCCGCGGTCGAGCGGGCGGCGGCGATCGAGGCGGCGGTCGCCGAGGCCGAGGGTCGGGCGGCCGCGGAGCGCGAGCGGGCCGCGGCGGAGGCCGAGCGGGCCGCCGAGGCGGAGCGGCAGCTGGCGCGGCTGCGCGACGAGCTGACGGCGGCCAGCGAGCGCGGCGACGCGGCCGAGCGGGCGGCGCAGGCGGCGCTCGAACGGGCGACGGCGGACGGCAGCGAGCGGCAGCAGGTCGCGGCGGCGCTGGAGCGGTCGCGGGAGGAGCAGGCGGCGATCCGAGCCGCGCTGGAGGTGGTCGAGGCGGACCGCCACGAGCTGCGAACGGCGCTGGCCGCGGTCGAGCGCGAGCGTGACGAGCTGCGGCGCGCCGGCGAGCGGGAGCTGGCCGAGGCGCGCGAGGGCGTGACGGCGGCCGAGGCGGGCGCGGCCGCGCTGCGTGAGCGGTTGGCGGCGCTCGAGGCCGAGCGCGACGAGGCACGTGACGCCGCCGAGCGGGCGGTCGAGGCGCAGGCCCGGATCGAGCGCCAGGCCGGTGAGCAGCAGGAGGACGCGGACGAGCGGGTCGCGGCCGCCGAGCGCCAGGCAGCCGCCGCGCTCGCCCGCGCCGCCGAGGCCGAGGCGCGGGTCGACGACGCGGGAGCGCGCGTCGGTGAGGCCGAGCGGCGAGCGGACGAGGCGGAGGCGCGGGTCGGCGAGACCGGGGTCCTGCTGGACGAGGCGACCGCACGAGCGACGGAGGCCGAGGCCCAGGCCGCCGACTTCGCGGAGCGGGCCGGTGAGGCGGAGGGCCGGGTCGCCGCGGCCGAAGGTCGGGCGGCGCAGGCGGAGGAGCGCGTCGCCGAGGCGATCGGCCGGGCGAGCGCGGCCGAGCAGCGGCTGGTCGAGGCGGAGGCCCGCGGGACGGACGCCGTCGAGCGAGCGGAGGTCGCGGAAGCGCGGGCGAGCGCGGCGGACGAGCGCGCCGCCGCGGCGATCGCCGCCCGCGAGGAGGCGGAGCAGCGGCTCGAGGCGCGGGCCGAGGAGGCCGAGCAGCGGGCGAGCGCCGCCGAGCGACAGGCGGACGAGGCCGCCGAGCGGGCCGACGAGGCCGACCTGCGCGCCGCGGACGCGGAGGAGCGGGCGGTCGCGGCCGAGGTCCGCCGGGCCGAGATCGAGCAGCAGGCGCGCCAGTCGGCCGCCGAGGCCGAGCGGCGCGCGAGCGAGGCCGAGGCGGCCCGGATCGCCAGCGAGCAGCGGGCCGACGCGGCGGCCGAGAGACAGGCCGCCGCGGAGCAGCGGGCCGAGCAGGTCGAGGCCCAGGTGGCGGAGACCGAGCAGCGGGCGGTGGCCGCCGAAGCGCGGGCGGGCGAGGCCGAGCAGCGGATCGCGGACGCCGAGCGGCGCGCGGCCGCGGCGGAGGCCGAGCGAGCCGCGGCCGCCGCGCGCGCCGACGGGGCGGAGGCGCGCGCCAGCGAGGTCGACGCGCGGGCGGCCGAGGCCGAGTCGCGTCGGGTCGAGGCCGAGCAGCGGGCGGCGGCCGCGGACGACCAGGTCCGGGAGAGCGAGAGCCGGGCGGCCGAAGCGGAGCAGGGCCGTGAGGCCGCGGTCGCCCGAGCGGTGGCACTGGAGCGCGAGCTGGCCGCGGCTCGGGAGCAGGCGACGGCGGCCGGGGCCGAAGCGGTCGAGGTCGCGACCGCACGCGACGCGGCGGAGGCGCGGGCGGTGGCCGCCGAGCAGCGAGCCGACGACGCCGTGCGGGCGATCGACGAGGCCCGTCGCCGCGCGGCCGAGGCGGTCGAGGAGGCGGCGGCCGCCGGCGACCGGACCGAAGGTGCGGAGCGGCAGGCCGCGGCGGCGCTCGACCGCGCGGTGGCGGCCGAGGACCGGGTCGCCGAGGCCCAGGCGCGGATGGCCGCCGAGGCCGAGCGGATCGTCGCGCTGGAGCAGGCGGTCGCCGAGGCCGAGGCCAGCGCCGCCGAGAACGACGCTCGCCGGGCCGAGGCCGAGCAGCAGGCCGCCGCCGCGGTCGCGCGAGGCGGCGAGATCGAGCAGGCGGCGAGCGCCCGGATCGCCGACGTCGAGCAGCGGATCGCCGCGGCCGAGGAGCGCGCCGACGACGCCCGGAGCCAGCTCGCGGTCGCCGAGGAGCGGGTCGCCGCGGCCGACGAGCGGGCGGCGCGGGCCGAGGCCGAGGCGGCGAGCGCCGCGGCCCGGATCGCGGAGGCGGACGAGCGGATCGGTGCCGCCGAGCGGCGCGCCGAGCAGGCGGAGGCCGAGGCGTCCGCCCGGGTTGCCGAGGCCGAGGCGACGGCGACGGCGACCGCCGCCGAGGCAGACGAGCGGGTCGCCGCCGCCGAGCAGCGCGCCGAGCGGGCCGAAGCCGACGCGGCTGACGCGGCCGCCCGGATCGCCGAGGTCGAGGCCCGCGCGAGCGTCGCGGTGGACGAGGCCGGCGAACGGGTCAGCGCCGCCGAGCAGCGGGCCGAGCGGGCGGAGGCCGAGGCGACCGCCGCCAACGCCCGGATCACGGAGGCGGAGAGCGAGGCGACCGCGCTCGCCGAGGAGGCCGAGGAGCGGGCGGTCGCGGCCACGGCGCGGGCGGCCGACGCCCTCGATCGTGCGGAGCAGGCCGAGCGCGAGGCGGCGGCCGCCGCGACCCGCGTCGACACCCTTGAGGCCGAGGCGACGGCCGCCAGCGCCCGTGCCGCCGAGGCCGAAGCCGCCCGTCAGGCCGCCGAGGAAGAGGCGGCCGCGCGGGTCGCCGAGGCCGATGCGCTCGTCGAGGAGGCCGACCAGCGGGCGACGGCCGCCAGCGCCCGCGCCGCCGAGGCCGAAGCCGCCCGTCAGGCCGCGGAGCAGGAGGCGGCCGCCGCGACGGCCCGGATCGCCGAGGTCGAGAACGAGGCGACCGCGCTCGCCGAGGAGGCCGACCAGCGGGCGACCGCCGCCAGCGCCCGCGCCGCCGAAGCCGACGCCGCCCGTCAGGCCGCCGAGGAGGAGGCGGCCGCCGCGACCGCCCGGATCGCCGAGGTCGAAGCACTCGCCGCCGAGGCGACCGCGCGCGCCGCCGAGGCCGAGGCGGCTCGCGAGGCCGCCGAACGCGAGGCCGCGGAGCAGCTCGCCGCCGCCACCGCTCGCGCGAGCGCGGCCGAGGACCGGGCCGGCGACGCCGAGGCCGCCACCGAGCACGCCACCGCGCGCGCCGTGGCCGCCGTCGCCCGGGTCGAGGAGGCGACCGCCGCCCGCGACGCCGCCGTGGCCGCCGCCGAGGAGGCGGAGGACCGGCTGGCCGCGGCGACCGATCAGGTCGAGAGCGCCGAGCGGGCCGCCCAGGCCGCGCTGGCCCGCGCGGCGGAGGCGGAGCAGGCCCGCAGCGAGGATCAGGACGCCGCCGCCGAGCGCCGTGCCGCCCTCGAGCGCGAGCTGGCCGCCGCGCTGGAGGAGCACCAGGCCCTCACCTCCGCACACGACGAGCAGTCCCGCGAGCTGGAGCGGCTGCGCGCCGCGGTCGCCGACGCCGAGCAGCGGACGACCGCCGCCGCGAGCGCGGCCGAGGGGCGCGTCGCCGCCGCCGAGGCGCGTGCCGCCGAGGCGCTGGCGACCGCCGAGGAGCGGATCGCTGCCGTCCGCGACGAGGCCGCCGCCCGGGTCGCCGCCGCCGAGCGGGCACGCGCCACCGCCGACGAGCGCGCGACCGCGACCGCGCAGGAAGCGGCCGACCAGGTCGCGGCGGCGGAGGAGCGCGTGGCGACCGCCGAGCGCGAGGCGGCCGCGCGGATCGCCTCCGCCACCGCCGAGGCGGAGGAGCGCGCCGCGGTCGCGGCGGGCCAGGCCGAGGAGGCCCTCGCCGCCGCCGAGCGCCGCGCGACCGAGGCCGAGGAGCGGGCCGCCGTCGCCGCCGAGCGGCTCGCCGCCGCGGAGGACCGGGCCGCAGCTGCCGAGCAGGCCGCCGCCGACCAGGTCGCCGCGGCCGCCGCCGCCGAGCGCGAGGCGGCCGAGCGGATCGCCGAGGCCGACGACCGGGCCGTGGCCACCCAGGCCCGGGCCGAGGACGCGGTCGCCGCCGCCGAGCGCCGCGCGACCGAGGCCGAGGAGCGGGCCGCCGACGCGCTCGACCGGGCCGAGGCCGCCGCCGAGCAGTCCGCGGTCGCCGAGCGCGCCGCGCAGGGAGCGCTCGACCGCGCCGCCGCCGAGAGCGAGGCGGTCGCCGCGGCCCAGGCCGCCCTCGACGAGCGCACCGCCGAGCGCAACGACGCCGCCGCCCGGGCCGCCGCCGCCGAGCAGCGCGCCGAGCGGGCCGCCGCCGAGGCCGCGGAGGCCGACCGTCGCGCCGCCGAGGCCGTGGAGCAGGCAGAGGCGCGAGCCGCCGCCCAGGCCACGGACGCCGACCGCCGGGCTGCGGAGGCCATCGAACAGGCCACCGCCGAGGCCGATCAGCGCGCTGCCGCCGCCATCGAGCAGGCCGAAGCCCGCGTCGTCGAGGCCACCGCCCAAGCCGCCCAGGCCGACGAACGCGCTGCCGCCGCCATCGAGCAGGCCGAAGCCCGCGCCGCTGAGGCCCTCGCCCAGGCCGCCGAAGCTGGCGAACGCGCCACCGCCGCCATCGAGCAGGCCGAAGCCCGCGCCGCTGAGGCCACCGCCCAGGCCACCGACGCCGATCGCCGCGCCGCCGAGGCCGTCGAGCAAGCCGAAGCCCGCGCCACCGCCGCCATCGCCGAGGCCGAAGCCCGCGTCGCCGAAGCCACCACCCAGGCCGCCGACGCCGACGAACGCGCCACCGCCGCCATCGAGCAGGCCGAAGCCCGCGTCGCCGAGGCCACCGCCCAAGCCGCCGAGGCCGAAGCCCGCACCGCCGACGCCCTCGACCAGGCCGAGGCCGCCCGCGAGCAGGCCGCCGGGGCCGAGCGCGCGGCCCACGTCGCCCTCGACCGCGCCAGCGCCGCGACCGCCGCCATCGCCGCCGCCGAGGAGCAGGCCGCGCAGGCCGCCCGCGAGCGCGACCAGGCCGTCGCCGCCGCCGACGAGGCCCACGCCCGCGCCACCGCCGAGCTGACGCGGGCCCGCGAGCAGGCCGAGGCAGCCGCCGACGAGCTGACCGCCGCGCTCGACGACGCCGACGGCGCCCGCGGCGAGCTGGCCGCCCTCCGCGAGGAGCTGGACCGGACCCGCGAGGCGCAGCGCCGCGACGAGGCCGAGCGGGCTGCCCTCGCCGACGCCCTCCGCGAGGCCCAGGAGCAGACCGAGCGCAGCGCCGAGCAGCTGGCCGCGCAGCACGCGAACGAGCTGGTCGCCCGCGACGCCGAGGCCGACCGCCGGCTGGCCGAGGCCGCCGCCGCCCAGGAGCAGGCCCTCACTGCCCTCCGCGACGAGCACGCCGCCGCCCTCGAAGCGCTCGCCGCCCGCCACCAGGCCGAGCTCTCCGGTCTCCACGGCCGCCACGACGCCGCGCTCCGCACCGCGACCTCCTCCCGCGACGAAGCGCTCGACCAGCAGCGGGCCCAGCACGAGGCGGCCCTCGCCGAGCAGGCCGCGTCCCACCAGGCCGCTCTCACCGCCCTCCAGGAGCAGCACGCCCAGGCGCTCGCCGCCGCCGACCAGGCCCTGCGCGAGGCGCGCGAGCAGGCCGAAGCCGATCGCCGCGCCCACGAACAGGACGCCGCCCAGGCGCTCGAGGCCGCCAGCGCCGAGGCCCGCGAGCTGCACCGGCAGGCGATGGACGAGGTCGCCGCCGCCCGCGAGCGCGAGGACGCCGTCCGCGAGCAGGCCAACGAAGCCGTCGCCGCCACCCGCGCCGCCCTCCAGCGCGAGCTCGACGCCACCCAGGGCCGTCTGCGCGAGGCCGCCGCCCGCGCCGAGGGCCTGCAGGCCGCCCTCGAACGGCAGCGCGCCGAGGCCGAGCAGCACCTGGCCAGCGAGCGCAGCGGCGCCGAGGCCCTGCAGGCCGAGGTCGAGCGGCTGCGGGCCGACGCCGCCGAGGCCCGCGCCGAGGCCGACGAGCTGCGCGCCGCCGCCGAGCGCGACCGGACCGCCGCCGCCGAGGCCGCGCGCGCCGCCAACGAGCGCGCCCAGCGGGCCGAGGCCGCCCTCGACGACGCCCAGGGCCGCGCCGCCGCCACCGCCGACGTGCTCGGCGAGCGCGACCGCAGCCTCGCCGCCCTCGAGCAGCGAGCCGGCGGGATGTCGGCCCGGATCGCCGAGCAGGACGGCGCCCTGGAGGACCTGCGCCACCGGCTGGCCGCGGTCGTCGCCGAGCGCGACGCCGCCCGCGCCGGGCTCGAGGCCGCCGAGGAGGGCCTGGCCGAGCAGCTCCGCCGCCGCGACCAGCAGCAGGCCGCCACCGCCGCCGCCCACGAGACCGCCAGCGCCGAGCTGCGTGCCCGCCTGGAGGCCCAGGAGAGCGTCGAGCAGGAGCTGCTGGCCGAGCTGCGGAGCGTCCGCCGCGAGCTCGACGCCACCGCCTCCGACGCCGAGCAGCAGCGCACCACCGTCGCCGCGCTCGAGGAGGAGCTGGCGGGCCTCCGCGAGCAGAGCGGCGAGCGGCTCGACGAGGCCCAGCGGGTGGCCCAGCACGCCCTCGGCCAGCGGCAGCAGCTCCAGGAGCAGCTCGACGAGGCCCGCCACGTCCTCGACCGGCTGCGCGAGCAGGCCAGTGCCGCCGCCGGCGCCGGTCCCGACGAGATCGTCCGGGCCCTCGGCGCCCGCCTCGACGCCGCCGAGGAGCGCGCCCGCGACGCGACCAAGCGGGCCGCCGAGGCCGAGGCCCGCGCGCTCGACGCCGAGCGCCGCGCGACCGTCGGGGTCGAGGACCGCGACGCGCTCGCGCTCCAGCTCGACGACGCCCGCCGCGACGCCACCACCGCCGCCGACGAGGTCCGTCAGCTGCGCCGGCGGATCGACGCCGAGCGCGAGGAGGCCCGCCGCCAGGCGACCGAGTCCGCCCGCCAGCTCGACGAGCTGCGGACCGCCACCGAGCACCGGATCCGCGACCTCCGCGGCCGCCTCGACCCCGAGCGCGAGCGCTGGCAGGAGCAGGCCCGCGCCGCCGAGGCCCAGGCCGAGCAGCAGCGGATCGACCACCAGCGGGCGCTGGCCGCCCAGCGCGACGAGCACGCCGCCGCCGTCGCCGCCCTCCAGGAGCAGCTGCGCGCCGTCCACGAGCACGCCGAGGCCGTCGGCGAGGAGACCGCCGCAGCGGTCGAGCGGGCGGCCGCCGAGCAGCGCGACCAGGAGCGCGCCGCGGCCGACCAGGCGCTGCGGGCCACCCACGAGCAGCACCAGGCCCAGCTGCAGGCGCTGACCGCCGCCCACGAGGCCCAGCTCCACGACCTGCGCGACGAGCGCGAGGCGCGGCTGGCCGCCCTCGACGCCGAGCACCGCGCCCAGCAGCAGGCGCTGCGCGACGCCCACCAGCGCGACCTCGACGCGCTCCACGCCGAGCGCGACCAGACCGTCGTCGCCGAGACCGGCCAGCGCGACGAGCGGATCACCGAGCTGCAGCAGCGGATCGCCGCGCTCGAGCAGGACCGCGACGCCGCCTACCAGCAGGCGGCCGAGACCCACGACCACGCCGCCCGGATCGAGGAGGTCGCGCGCGAGGAGCTGGAGCGCCAGGTCCGCGAGGTCCGCGCCGCCGCCGAGGCCGAGCGCGACGAGCTGCTGCTCGCCCACGAGCGCGAGCTGGCCCGCCGCGAGAACGAGCGCGACGGCCGGCTGCACGAGGCCGAGGCCGCCCACGCGCGCGCGCTCGAGGAGCTGGCCGACCGCCAGGCCGAGGCACTGCGGGCCGAGGCCGAGCGCCGCGAGCAGGAGCTGGCGACCCTCCGCGAGGAGCTGGAGCAGCGGATCGTCGCCGCGGCCGCCGAGACCGACCAGGCCCGCGCGATGGCTGGCGAGCTGGGCCGGACGGTCGAGACCACCGAGCAGGAGCTGCGTGAGACCCGCCGCCGGCTCGATCGCGAGACCGCCGAGCGGCGCGAGCGCGAGCGCGAGCTGGAGCGGCTGCGCAGCAGCACCGGCGACGTCAGCCGCAGCTCGCGCGAGCGGATCGCCCAGCTGGAGCAGGACCTGCGCCGGTCGCGCGAGCGGATGACCGCCGCCGAGCGGTCCGAGCGCGAGGCCCGCGCCGCCCTCAAGAGCCGCGAGTCGGCCGCCCGCCAGAGCCACGAGCTGGACCCCCGCCGCTCGCTCGCCGACCAGGCCGAGCGGCGGCGGCTGGAGCAGCGGGTCGGCGACCTCGAACGGCGGCTGCAGGCCGCGCTCGAGGCCGCCCGCACGACCGAGGCCGCGCGCCGCGACGCCGATCGCCGGGCCCTGTCGGCGACCGACGCCGGCGACGCCGCCCAGCAGCAGGCCGCCGCGGCCGCCGCCCGGGTCGCCGCCGCCGAGGAGCGGATCGCCACCCTCGTCGGCGAGCACGAGGCCGCCGTCGCCGCCCTCGAGCAGCGGCTGGCCGACGCCGAGCGGGCGATCGAGCAGGAGCGGACCGCGACCCGCGCCGCGGCCCAGGACGGCGACGCCCGCGTCGCCCGCCTCCACGAGCAGAGCAGCGCCCGGATCGCCGAGGCCGAGCAGGCCCGCGACGCCGCCGTCGCCGAGCTGGTGAGGCTGCGCGACGCCCACGACCGGGAGGCCGCCCCGGCCTCCGACCCGGCCCCGGACCCCGAGCCCGCCGCCGCGCCCGCGCCCGAGCCCGGATCCGACGACGGCGGCTGACCGCCGCTCGGGGTCGAACCCCCAGACCGGCACTCGCCGATCACCGACTCTCGGCCGACCCCGGATCATCCCTACGGCCGATGTGGCGGAGGGGAGCCAGGACCGACCATGCGGGAGCGACGCCTCCCCCGTCCCGCCTCCGGAGCCCCGCCATGTTCAACCGACTCGCCCTCGCGCTGATCACCCCGACCGCGCCCACGGTCGAGCCGGATCCCCCACGCGGCGCCGCGGCTACCGAGCCGCACGCCCGGCGGGCGCCCCTCCGGAACCGTCCGGAGGGCGGGGGCCCGCGTCGCTCGCGCGGCGACCGCGTTTCGTGCGCCCGATGATCGCGGGGGCGTGGCCGGCGTGCACGGCGGCCACGCCTCCGGCGATCGTCGTCCCCGCGCGCGACTAGGGCGCCGGCAGCGGGGTGGCCGTCGCGGTCGCCGAGGCCTCCGGCGGCGCCAGCTGGCCGTTCGCGTCGCCGAGCAGCGTCCGCGGCAGCACGCCCTTCGGATCCAGCTCGACCGCCCGCCGCGCCGCCTGCCGCATCCCGTCGCGGTCGGCGAGCAGGCCGGCGACCTCGGCCACGCCGATCCACGCCTGCGGGTTGTCCGGCTGCCGCTCGGCGCCGCGCAGCGCCAGCCGCCGCGCCTCCAGGTAGTTCTGGCGACGCTGGCTGATCGCGCGGCCGATGTCGAGCGGCCGCAGGCTGAAGGGGTCGAGGTCGGCCGCCAGCGCGGCGTCGCCGGTCGCGTCGCGCAGCTGCTCGGGCGTGGTGCCCTGGGCGGTCGCGTCCTGCGCGCGGTCGGCCAGCCGCTCGCCGACGATCGGCACCACGGTCACCACCGCCAGCGCGACGGCGGCCAGGAAGGTGCCCGCGAGCAGGCCGATCCGGCGCCCGGTGCGCGGTCGGCGGTCGAGCGTCTCGGCCTCCTCGACGACCGTCGCCGGCGCCACCCGACCGGCGGTCGTGACCGGCGAGCGGCGGGTCGCGGGCGCGGCGGCGGCCACGGCCAGTGCGACCAGCGCCGGGATCGTCACCCCGGGCATGTCCCAGTCCCAGTCGACGCAGGCCTGGATCCCCCAGGCGCCGACGACGCCGATCAGGGTCGCCTGCAGGACCCGCTCGCGGCCCGGTGGCGTCCGCCGCAGCTGGTCGACCGCCGCCCGCAGCAGCAGCCAGAGCGCGGCCGCCAGCAGCACCAGCCCGACGACGCCCGTCTCGGCCAGCACCTGCAGCGGCAGGCTGTGCGGCTGGGCGACCTCGGTGTAGTCGCTGCGGTAGCGCTTGCGGACGGTGCCGTAGCTGCCGGCGCCCCAGCCGGCCAGCGGCCGGGCCGAGAAGGCGCCGACCGCCTCCGCCCACCAGTCGGCGCGGTTCGAGGAGGAGACGGAGAGGAACCGCTCGGTGCCCGCGACCGGCGCGATCTTGTCGGCCGACGCGACCTGGTCGCGGACCTTGCCGAGCGCGGTCCCGACGCCGCCCTGCTGGACGCTGAAGGCGACGCCGCCGAGCAGCAGCGCGACCACGCCGAGGGTCGCGGCGACGCGGGCGATCCGCACCGTCCGCCGTCCCGGCCAGGGGGCGATTCGCCGCTCCAGCAGCCGCAGCGCCAACGCCAGCACCGCGCCGGCGACGACCGCGAACAGGGCGCCGGCCAGGACCGTGGCGCGGCCGGAGTGGGCGACCACCGCGTCGCCGGCGACGCGGCCGGCGCCGGTCACCGCCAGCGGCACCGCGGCCGCGAACGACGCCACCACCAGCAGCGGCATCCGCAGCCGGCCGCTGCCGCCGCAGACGCCGACCAGCAGCATCCCCAGCACCAGCGCCACCAGCGCGCCGCGCGACTGGCTGAGCAGGATGATCCCGGCCATCGGCGGCACCGTCGCCCCCGCGAGCGCCCGCCAGCGCCAGCCGCGGCCAGCGTCGACCGCCTGCCGGGCGGCGATCAGGATCCCGAGCGCGCCGACCAGGCCGAGCGCGTTCCAGTAGTCGAGCGGCCCGCGCAGGCGGCGGGCGTTCTCGAGCCCGCCGATCGTCACCGTCGCGTCGGGCGAGAGCCGGTTGACCAGCGCGACCGCGGCGAAGGCCAGCACGCCGACCAGGGTCGCCAGCAGCACCAGCTGCCGCGCGCGGGGACTGACGCGGGCCGCGGCCCCGGCCACGAAGACGGTCGCCGCGTAGCCCGAGACCAGCGCGCCCCAGGCCAGCGACTCGTCGGGCCGCACGCTCCAGGCGGTCGTCAGCAGCGCCCAGAGCGCGAACGCGGCCAGCAGCACGGTGCCGAGCGCGGCGTCCCCGCGCGGCAGCATCCGCTCGAGCCCGCCGGCGATCAGGGCGGCGGCGATCACGGCCAGCAGCGCGGCGCCGACGACCGAGACGCCGGCGGCCGTCTGGCCGTAGCCGCCACCGGAGAAGCCGACGCCGAAGCCGAGAGCGAGGATGGCCAGGAGCAGCAGACCGCCGACCGAAGGCTTGACCCCCACCCCCGCCGCCGTCCGCCCCTCCCGGAGCGTTCGGAGGGCGGCGTGCATGCGCGGGCACGACGGTACCATCGGGCTGTGTCGACCGGTTCCACCGCCGTCGCGCCCACCTGGTCCCGGGCGCCGGCGTCCCGCCTCGTGCCCGCGCCCACGCGGCTGCTCGCCTTGCTCGGCCTGCTGCTGACGCTGCTGGTGGCGGCGCCGTCGGCCGGCGCCGCGTCCGGCCAGGACGCGATCCGCGACGAGTTCCGCAAGAGCGGCAAGATCGACGGCTGCAAGCACGAGCTGGGCGACCTGGAGGCGTTCAAGCGCAAGCTCGGCAGCGACAGCGCCCAGTACTCGCCGGAGCTGGAGACCGCGATCGACAAGGCGATCGCCGACCACGGCTCCTGCAAGTCGAGCGGCGGTGGCGGCGGTCAGTCCGGTGGCGGTGGCGGCGGAGGCGGCGGTGGCGGCCAGTCCGGCGGCGGATCGCCCGAGATCCCGCCGGTGACGCAGGAGTCGACGGCCACGACCACGACCGAGACCAGCGCCGCCCCGACGCCCAGCCCCGGCCCGGTCTCGGTGCCGGCGCCGGCGGTCGCGCAGGACCAGCTGATCGCGACGGCCGCGACCCCGAAGCTCTCGACCGAGCCCGCCGCCTGGACCTGGGCCGCGATCGGCGGGGCGATCCTGCTGGCCGCCGCGCTCGGCTGGGGCCTGATCACCGCCAGCGGCCGAATCGGCTGGCTGCAGCCGATCGGCCACGCGATGGGCGAGGCCGGCTGGCGGATGAGCGCCCGCTGGGCCGAGTTCAGCGACTGGCTGCGGCTCGGCGGCGGTCGCTGACCGACAGGTCGAGAGCGGAAACGCGCCAACTTTCGGAGCCCCTCCGCGACCGGGGTGGACACTGTTTTCCCGGCGCTTGCGGGGACGACTCCCCGACGTGCAATGGTGAGGTGTCGCCATCGCACCCACATCGCCCGTGACCGACGAAGACGTCCGTCCGAGGCGTCTGGGAGGGTCTGCAGACCGTCACGGGAAGCCCCCTCCCGGTTTCGACGCCAAGACCGATACGTCCGACCTGTTGTGCCACGCCGGCCCGCTGACTGCGGTCCGGCGTTCGTGTCTCCGGGTCGGTCCGCGCCACGCACGGCGCACCCGTCAGACCTTCATCCCCGCAGTCACCACGGCCCCAGGAGCACGACCGGCATGGCATCCGCCCAGACGCCCCTCACCCGCGAGCACGCGCTGACCGTCAGTCGACGGTTCACGCAGCCCGGCGTGCACCCCTTCGACCAGATCGAGTGGGAGATCCGCGACGCCGTCATCGGCAACCCGGAGAAGCCCGCCTTCCGCCAGGACGGCGTCGAGTTCCCCAAGAGCTGGTCGCAGAACGCGACCAACATCGTCAGCCAGAAGTACTTCCGCGGGCAGCTCGGCTCGCCCACGCGGGAGAACTCGGTCAAGCAGATGATCGGCCGCGTCGCCGGCACGATCGCCGACTGGGGCCGCTCGCTCTCCTACTTCGCCACGCCGGAGGACGGCGACGCCTTCGAAGCCGAGCTGACCTACGTCCTGCTCCACCAGCTGGCCGCGTTCAACTCGCCGGTCTGGTTCAACGTCGGGTTCGAGGAGTCGCCGCAGTGCTCGGCGTGCTTCATCCTCTCGGTCGACGACTCGATGGACTCGATCCTCGGGTGGAACACCAAGGAGGGCCGGATCTTCCGCGGCGGCTCCGGCTCGGGGATCAACCTCTCGAACATCCGCGGCTCGATGGAGCCGCTGTCGAAGGGCGGCACCGCGTCCGGCCCGGTCTCCTTCATGCGCGGCGCCGACGCCTGGGCCGGCACGATCAAGTCCGGCGGCAAGACCCGTCGCGCGGCGAAGATGGTCGTGCTCGACGTCGACCACCCGGACATCCTCGAGTTCATCCAGTGCAAGGCCAAGGAGGAGGACAAGGCCGAGGCCCTGGCCAAGGCCGGGTTCGACATGTCGATCGACGGTGACGGCTTCACCTCGATCCAGTACCAGAACGCGAACAACTCGGTTCGCGCCACCGACGCCTTCATGCAGGCGGTCGACGCCGACGGCGAGTGGCAGACCACGCCCCGCAACCGCGAGATCGCGGACGTCCCGACGCCGAAGTACCAGGCCCGCGAGCTGATGGACGAGATCGCGAAGGCCGCCTGGCGCTGCGCCGATCCGGGGATCCAGTTCGACACCACGATCAACCGCTGGCACACCTGCCCGAACAGCGGCCGGATCAACGCCTCGAACCCGTGCAGCGAGTACATGCACGTCGACGACAGCGCCTGCAACCTGGCGTCGCTGAACCTGATGAAGTTCCGCCGCCCGGACGGCACGTTCGACGTCGAGAACTTCGAGCACGCCGTCGACGTGGTGCTGCTGGCGCAGGAGATCGTCGTCGGGCCGTCGAGCTACCCGACCGAGAAGATCGGCGAGAACGCCCGCCGCTTCCGCCAGCTGGGGATGGGCTACGCCAACCTCGGCGCCTACCTGATGGCCGGCGGCATGCCGTACGACTCCGACGAGGGCCGCACGACCGCCGCCGCGATCACCGCCCTGATGACCGGCCGCGCGTACCGCCGCTCGGCCGAGGTCAGCGCCGCGATCGGCCCCTACGAGGCCTACGCGGACAACCGCGAGCCGCACAACAAGGTCATGCGGATGCACCGCGAGGCCGCCTACGAGATCGACGACGCGCTCTCGCACGACGGCGAGCTGCTGGCCGCGGCCCGCCGCAGCTGGGACGAGGCGGTCAAGCTCGGCGACGAGCACGGCTACCGCAACGCCCAGGCGACGGTGCTGGCCCCGACCGGCACGATCTCCTTCCTGATGGACTGCGACACGACCGGCATCGAGCCGGACTTCTCGCTGGTCAAGTACAAGGAGCTGGTCGGCGGCGGCAACATGGTGATCGTCAACCGGACGGTCCCGCTGGCGCTGCAGGAGCTGGGCTACTCGGCCGAGCAGGTCGACCAGATCGTCGCCTACACCAACGAGCACGGCACGATCGTCGGTGCGCCGGGCCTGGCCGACGAGCACCTGCCGGTCTTCGACGTGGCGGTCGGCGAGCGCGCGATCAGCCACATGGGCCACATCAAGATGATGGGCGCCACCCAGCCGTTCCTCTCGGGCGCGATCTCGAAGACGGTCAACATGCCGAAGACGGCGACCGTCGAGGACATCGCCGAGGCCTACATCGAGGCCTGGCGGCTCGGCGTCAAGGCGCTGGCCATCTACCGCGACGGCTCGAAGACGGCGCAGGCCCTGCGGACCGACGCCCAGTCCGACGACGGCGCGGTCTCCGAGGCCGAGGTCGAGGCCCGGGTCGAGCAGGAGGTGGCCCGCGCGGTCGCCGAGGCCGAGACCCGGCTGCGGACCGAGCTGGGCCCGAAGCGGCGGCGGATGCCGCGCGAGCGCCAGTCGATCACCCACAAGTTCTCGATCGGCGGCCACGAGGGCTACATCACCGCCGGCATGTACGAGGACGGCTCGGTCGGCGAGATCTTCCTGACCGACATCGGCAAGGAGGGCTCGGCCGTCCGCGGCATGATGAACTCCTTCGCCACCTCGGTCTCGATCGCGCTCCAGTACGGGGTGCCGCTCGAGACGCTGGTGCGCAAGTTCGCCTACATGCGCTTCGAGCCGGAGGGGATCACCACCAACCCGGAGATCCCGTTCGCCAAGTCGATGCCCGACTACTTCATGCGCTGGCTCGCGAGCCGGTTCCTGAGCGCGGACATCCAGGAGGAGCTGGGCATCCGCACCGACGAGGTCCGCCAGCGGCAGGCCTCGGTGGCCGCGACGCCGGCCGCCGACACCGCCGGTCCGGTCGCCCCGACCCCGGCCCCCGCACCGACGGCCAGCGCCGCGCCCGCGGCGGCTCCGGCCCTCTCGGCGGCCACCGACACCCCGCCGGTGGTCCCGGCGCGGGTGGTCGCGGCCGGCTCGGACATCGAGCTGGGCCCGGTCTGCGGCGAGTGCGGCGGGATGATGCAGCGGACGGGCGCGTGCTACACGTGCTCCAGCTGCGGCAACAACACCGGCTGCGGCTGAGCCGCGGCCCGCAGCGCCGACGTCGTTCCCGGGGGCCGCGATTCGCGGCCCCCGGCGCGTTCCGGGCTCGCCGGCGCCGGCATCGACCGATCGTCCGTACGTCGTCGACCTCCCCGGGGGCGCGGCTATGGTCGCCGCATGGGTCAACGGTCTCCGATGCTGCCGTATCTGCTGGCGCTGCTCGCCGCGACGATCCTCGGCGCCGTCCTCGCCCTGCTGCTGGCCGGTGGCCGGGCGGGCGCGGCGGCCCCGGACCGTCAGCCGGTCGTGGCCCACGTCCCCCCGCCGCCGGTGGCGGCGCCGCTGGCCTTCGGGCTGCGGCCCTGAGGTGCGGCCGCGTCCGGCCGGTCCGTGACCGCCGTACCGGCCGACCGCGGTGGGATGCTTGCTCCGGGTCCCATGTCCGCCGTCGCCTACGCCCTCTTCGACACCGCCCTCGGCCGCTGCGCGATCGCCTGGACCGCTGGTGAGGCGATCGCCGGCGTCGCCCTGCCCGGCCGCGACGAGCAGGCCGTGGAGCGCTACGCGGCCCGGCACTGGCCCGCGGCCGCGGCCGCCGCGCCGCCCGCGGCCCTGCGGTCGGTGATCGAGCGGATCGAGGCGCTGCTGGCCGGCGGGCCCGCGGACTTCCGCGACGTCCGCTTCGACGACGGGGCGCTACCACCCTTCCACCGCCGGGTCTACGCCGCCGCGCTCGCGATCCCGCCGGGCCGGACGCTGACCTACGGCGAGGTCGCCGCCCAGCTCGGCGATCCCGGCGCGGCCCAGGCCGTCGGCCAGGCGCTCGGAGCCAACCCGTTCCCGATCGTCGTGCCCTGCCACCGGGTCGTCGGCTCGGACGGGCGGATCGGCGGCTTCTCGGCCCCCGGCGGCGCCGACACCAAGCGCCGGCTGCTGGCCCTCGAGGGCGCGTGGCAGTACGACCAGGCCTCGCTCTTCGACTGACCACCCGCCCCCCGCCGCCCCCCGGCTCGCGTGGCGGCTGACCCCCGGCGTGCGGGTGTCATCCGCCACGCGACGCGCGCCGCCGGCCGCGGGCCGCCGGCCGCGGACCCGCCGGCCCGCCGCCCCGCCCCGCCGACCCCGCACGGCTGCCCGAAGCCGGCACTGCGGTTGCGCCGCCCCGACCGCGGTTGGTACAAGAGCGGGGGAAGCGACCACCCGCTCCAAGGAGGCCCCTGTTGGCCAACCACCTCACCCCCGAGGAACTCGCCGACGCCCACGGCGTCGAGCGGACCGAGATCATCGCCACCTGCATCAGGCTCGGCGTCCCGGTCTACCAGGGCAAGATCGACCGCTGGCTCTTCCAGGCCGCGGTCCGGGGCCACGAGCGGTCCCAGGCGCGGACCGCCACGGGGGAACGGCTGCACTAGGCCGGAGCGGGCCCGACCCGCTCCCGACAACCACGACGGACGGCCGACCCGCCGTCGCGTGCGGTGTCCACGTCCGCCATGATCCAGGCGACGCCGATGCTCGACGCCGCCGAGACGCACCTGCCCTCCCGCGCCCTTCGCCGCCGGCCACGGTCGAGCGACGGGCCGGGACCGACGCCCGCGCGCGGGGCGGTCAGCGGCCTGCCCGAGGTCGCCGGCCACCTGCTGGTGGCCGCGATCGTGGTGCTGCTGCTGGCGCTCGGCGACCAGCCGCTCAGCCGCTCACCGGCGGCGATCGGCGGCGGGATCCTCGCCTGGGAGCTGCTGAGCGCCGCGTTCGTCCTCCGCTGGTCGGCCCGGGCCTCGTGGCCACTGGCCCTCCGCGGGCTCGGCGACGCGCTCGTCCTCGCCCTGCTGGCCCACGTCTCGGGCGGGATCCTCTCGCCGGCGATGCTGGTGCTGCCGCTGATCCCGGTCGGGCTGGCGCTGCTGCGGGTCTCGCCCGCGCTGGTCGCCGCGATCTCGGCCGTCGCCGTCGCCGGCGCGACCACCGTCTGGGCCGCCGGCGGCGCCGCGCCGGGGGGCGATCCGCTCGGCCGCCTGGCCCTGGTCGCCGCCACCACCGCCTGCGCCGGCCTCGCCGGAGCGCTGGTGGCCGAGGAGTACCGCCGGCGGATGGACCAGATCGGCGCCCTCTCGCGCGCCCTCGACGAGCTGATGACCGAGGTCCTGGCCAGCGAGGTCCGCCAGCGGCACGACGTCGCCACCCGCCTCCACGACGACCTGATGCAGATCCTCCTGGCCGTCCGCCAGGACATCGGCGAGGCGCCCGAGAACGCCACGTGGCGGCTGGCGACCGACCACCTCGACACCGGCCTCGAGCGGCTGCGGGCGAGCGTCGAGACGCTCGGCGGCCGCGACCCCCGCGACCAGCCGTTCGACGACGCGGTCCGCGACACCGCCGAGCAGCAGGTCGACGGCGAGCAGGCGCTGGTCGTCGCCCAGGTCTCCGGCCCGATCGATCCGCTGCTGCGCCCGGTGCTGCTGACGATCGTCCGCGACCTGGCCCGCCACGCCGGCCGCGAGCGCGACGCCCGCCACGTCGCGATCCGGGTCGCGGCGACCGACGACGCGGTCACGATCCGGGTCTTCGACGACGGCGCCGAGCAGGACGGTCCGGCCGAGGCGCTCGCCCGCTGCCGCCGCTGGGTGGCGGCGATCGGCGCCACGCTCGAGGTCGAGGACCAACCCGACGACGGCCGCCGGGTCAGCGTGCGGTTGCCGCGCGGCCGCTGGCCACGCTGACCGCGCGGCCGCTAGTCGTCCTGCGCCAGCCGCTCCTCGTCGAGCCGCTGCAGCGCCCGCCGCACCGTCTTCGCCGCCGGATCGCGCGCCAGCCGCTCGCGCAGCTCGGCCCGCAGCACCGCGCAGGCCAGCCGGCCCGCCGGTCGCGGCGCCAGCAGCAGCCGCCCCGCGTGCTCGGCCGGCGACTCCCCCGGCCGGGGCTGCAGCAGCGCCAGCGCCTGCTGCTGGGTCGGGTCGAGGCCGGCCCGCAGCGAGACCTCGGCGACCCCCATCCGGGTCCGCGCCACCACCGGCCGCAGCAGCGCGACCGGCTGGGCGTCGGGCTCGACCGCCTCGGCCACCCGCGCCGCCCGCCGCGCCAGCAGCTCGTCGCCGGGCCCGCCGCGCCGGGCCTGGACCTGGCGCGCCAGCTCGAACGCCCGTCGACGCCCGGCGGTCTGGGCCAGCGAGCGAAGGGCGTCGGTGCGGGTCGGCTCCACGCCGACGAGATCGGCCGCCGGCGCCGGGCCGGCGAGCAACCCGCCCGCCAGCGGACGACCGTCCGGTCTCAGCCGCCCTCGGTGATCATCGCCAGCACGTGCGGGAGCGCGTCGTAGAACATCTCGACCTCGGCGTCGGGCACGTCGACGTGGGCGCCCTCGAAGTGCGAGTGGTCGCCGTGGAAGCGCAGCTGGGGCGTGATCGTGGCCCCGGCGATGACGAAGAACGGCAGGTACGAGTAGTAGTCGAGGCCCTCGAACTCCTGCGGCTCGAGCCCGGTGGCGTCGAGGATCGCGCGGAACCGCGGGTCGTACTGGGAGTCGTCGATGAGGATCGAGGCGATGCGGGCCATCGCCGCAGTCTGACGGGCCAGGCCGCCGGCCACCGGCCGCCACTCCCTGTTAGGCTGACCTAAGAGCAAGCCCGAGGAGCCCTCCCGATGACCAGCGTCCCCTCCTACGTCGTCCCGTTCCTGCGCCGGCGGTCGATCACCCCGCGGATGCTGCGGATCACCGTCGGCGGGCCGGCGCTGGCCGGGTTCACCGGCGGCCGGGTCGCCGACGAGCGGATCAAGCTGCTGCTGCCGCCGGCCGGTGCGACCGTCCCCGCCCTGCCGACCATCGACGAGCGCGGGATCCACTTCCCCGAGGACCAGCCGCGGCCGGCGATGCGGACCTTCACCGTCCAGGGCTTCGACCGCGAGCGGCTGGAGCTGCACGTCGACGTCGCCCTCCACAGCCGCGGCCCGGCGGTCGAGTGGGCCCGCAGCGCCCGTCCCGGAGACCTGGTCGGGATCACCGGACCGCGGCACCTGGATCCGTGGCCGGTGCCGGTCGACGTGCGGCTGATCGCCGGCGACGAGAGCGCGCTGCCGGCGATCGCGGGCCTCCTCCGGCGACTGCCGGCCGACGCCCGTGGCCTGGCCGTGATCGAGGTCCACGACCGCGCCGAGGAGCAGCCGCTGGAGCACCCCGAGGGGATCGAGCTGCGCTGGCTCCACCGCGGCGACCGCTCGCCGGTGTTGGGTCCGCTCGGCGACGCGGTCCGGGCCTGGCCGTGGCCGACCGACGCCGAGGTCGGGGTCTGGGCCGCCGGCGAGGCGACCGTGATGCGGGCGCTGCGGGCCTACGTCCGCGAGACCCGCGCCGTCCCCCGCGACGCCTCGCACGTGGTCGGCTACTGGCGCTACCGCCACAGCGAGGACGAGGCGGCCGCCGCGGCCGCGCGGGCGCTGGAGCGGGCCAGCGCCGCCGGTCACGACGTCGACGAGCTGCTCGACGCCGGCTACGCGGCCTAGTCGGCGCCGGCGCCCTCGGCCGCCTGCCGCGCGCGGTACTTGGCCGCCGTCTTGCCGCGGCCGGGGATCGCGATCGGGGCCCGCTCGCGGATCTCTCCCACCACCCGCACGGTCAGGTCGCTGGCCGACTCGCCCGGCTGCGCCTGGCCGCCGCTCGGGAGGAAGAACTCGACCCGGATCCGCGGCCGCTTCGGGAACCGGACGATGTCGACCGAGCCGGTGATCGCGACCGAGACGATCGTCGTCTCCGGCACGGCGAGGGCCAGCCGGCCGGCGCCGCTGCGGGCCCGCAACCGCTGCCCGCGCGAGATCGTGCCCTCGGGGAAGATGCCGATGCAGGTGCCGCCGCCGAGCTCGGAGATCGCGGTGTCCATCGCGCCCGTGTCGCCGCTGCCGCGCTCGATCGGGATCTGGCCCATGCCGTCGAGCACCCGGCCGAGCAGCGGCTTCTTCCACATCGACGCCTTCGCCAGCGCCCGGATCTGGCGCTGGCGCTTGGCCGCGACGCCGACGACCACCGGATCCCAGTAGCTGTCGTGGTTGCCGACCGCCAGCACCGGGCCCTCGGTCGGCAGGTGCTCCAGGCCGACGACCTCGAGCCGGCCCCAGTGGCGGACGATCGGCGTGGCGACGGCCATCACGGCGCGGTACGTGCGGGTCATGCGGGTCACGTCTAGAAGGTACCCGCGGTCGCAACCGGGGTGACACCGCCCGGCTGCGATCCTGATCCGGTGCTGTCGCCCGCCGAGGTCCACGAGATCGCCCTCCGCCACCTGCCGGAGGAGCGGGTCGACGAGGCCCTGGCCGCGGTCCGGCCGGGCTGGCGGGCGCGGCTGCAGGACGGCGGCCCGCTGCGGATCGGCGGGCCGGCGCCGCTGGCCGAGGACGAGCCGTGGCCGCGCAACCCGCGCGGGATCCCGCTGACCTTCCTGGCCGCGATCGACTGCGCGGCGCTGCCGGCGCTCGACGACGCCTGGCCCGACCCGACCGGCTGGCGCCACGACGGCGCGCTGCTGCGGATCTTCGCCGACCTGGTCGACCAGCCGCGCGAGCCGGGGCCGGCGACGATCCTGGTCGCGCCCGAGGGCACGCCGACGCGCGAGGTCGATCCGCCGCCGCTGCCCGACCCGTGGCCGGCCGCCGGCGACGAGCGCGACGACCTGGCGCCCCACGAGCGAGTCCGCGCGCTGCCCGCCCACCAGGCCGGGCTGCGACCGTTCCTGACCGCCGACGAGGACGCCTTCGGCCCGCTCGACGTGCTCGATCCCGATCCCGATGTCGACGGCTACCGCCACTTCCGCTTCGACCTGCGGCTCGACGGCGAGGAGCTGGACTGGGACGACCCGCGGATCCGCCCCTTCACCGTCAGCCACGTCAGCGGCGCGCCCTGCTCGGTCGACGAGGACGTGCGGCTGCGCGCCTGCGAGGTCCGCGAGGACCAGGACGGCCCCCACCAGGAGCAGGACTGGCGGGTGCTGCTGGCGCTTCACGACGGCTTCGGCGGCGACGTCGAGATCCTCGACGGCGGCGCGTACCACGTACTGGTGCCGGTCGACGACCTGGCCGAGGGCCGCTACGAGCGTGCGGTCTGCGACGTGACCGCCGGCTGACTCAGCCCTCGACCGCGTAGCGCTCCGCGTCCGGCTCGGCGAACCGCAGCAGCGCGGTGCCCTCCTCCCGCAACGCGGGACGGGCGGCGCGCGGCAGCCGGCCGAACGGCAGCAGCCGCAGGACCGCGCGGGCGCCGCGGCGCTCGATCTCCCACGTGCCGGCGACGTCCCCGTCCCAGAGGAAGGTGGCGGCGACGATCCCGTTCTTCGTCACCAGCCCCTGGCGGTGCTCGTCGGCCACCACCCGGGTCGCGTCGGCGTGGGCGAGCACCAGGTTGTCGAACCGGGGCAGGAAGCGAGTCGGGGCCGGCTCATCGGCGGCGGGCAGCGGCCGGCCGGGGAGGTCGAAGAGCGTCCGTCCCTGCTCGTCGCGGTAGCGGACTAGGTCGTCCATCGCCTCCAGCAGCGCGCGGGTGGCGCCCAACCCCGACCAGCGGGTGGCGTCGGCGGCGGCCGCGGGCCCGAAGGCCGCCAGGTAGCGGCGCAGCAGCTCGCCCGGACGCGGGTCGGGATCGATCGGCTCGCCGACCAGCCGCTCGATCGGGGTCAGCCGCGGCGCGTTGCCGGGGAAGCCGTAGCGGCGCTCGGGCTCGGGCAGCATCGCCAGCGGCAGCCGCATCCGGACGACCATCGTCAGGTCGTCGGCCGGCAGCTCCGGGTAGGCGGCGGCCAGCGGCTCACGGAGCGCGGTGACCGTCCGCGGCTCGGCCTCCAGCAGCGCGCGGGCGCGCGGCAGCAGGTCGGGGAGCGCCGCCACCTCGGGTCGGCGGCCGCCGGTCAGGACCCGGTCGACGACCGGCTGGAGCGTGGCCCGGAAGCGCAGCAGGTCGGCGCGGGCGACGTGGTGGATCGTCCCCCGCATCATCGTCGCGCGGACCACCGCCCGCTGCTCCAGCAGCTCGATCAGCTGCTCGTGGCGGAAGTCCGCGACCCGGCTCCAGAGGCCGACGAACGGCGGTGCCGGCGCCTGGCCCTGGAGGCCGACCAGCTGCTCGACGGCGGCCAGCGGCCCGGCGGTCGAGCGCTCCAGCAGCAGCTGCCGCTGGAGCAGGGCCCGGTTCAGGGTCCGGCGGTCGAGCAGCGGCGCGCTCACGGCCGCCAGATCCGGAAGACGTCGACCTGGACCTGCTTCTGGCGGAAGCTGCCGCGGAAGACCGGGCCGGCGCCGGTCACCAGCTCGCCGCGCTGCGGATCGCGCCGCGGCCGCAGGTCCTTGCGGACGTCGAGGACGCTGATCCCGGGCAGCGTGACCCCGCCCTCGGGCAGCTCCTCGCGGGCGATCACGTGCAGGTCGCCGTCGCCGTCGGGGTCGACCGACTCGATCGCGATCACCCGCCCGCGGACGGCCCGGCAGCCGTAGACCGGCGACGGGGTCGGCGTCGGGCAGCTGGCGGTCCACGAGGCCGGCGGGCGCGGCGCGGCCGGGCGCTCGCGGGTGGTGGTGGCCGGCCGCTCGGCGGTGGTGGTCGTCGCGCTGGTGGTCGTGGTCGTCGTCGGCGGGCGGTCGTCGCCGCCGCAGCCGAGCAGCCCGCCGGCGGCCAGCAGCGCGGTCGCCAGCAGCGCGCCGGCCCGGGCGGCGGTCACGCCGGCGCCTCGGCCACGACCGCGACGTCCTCCGCCTCGGGCTCGACGAAGCGGGCCAGCGGCTCGCCCTCGCGGGTCAGGTCGCGGAGGACGGCCTTCGTCAGCTTCGCGAACGGCGTCAGCCGCAGGGTCGCGAGCTTGCGCTTGCGCTCGACGACCCAGGTGCCCGCCACCAGGCCGTCGACCAGGAAGGTGGCGCGCACCCGCAGGTTCTTGCTGAAGACGTGCGGACGGTGCTCGTCGGCGATCACCCGCGTGCGGTCGGCGTGCGAGAGCAGCAGGTTGTCGAACTCGGGCAGGAAGCGGACCGGGGCCGGCGCGTCCTCACCGGGGCGCGGGGCGTCGGGCAGGTCGAAGAGCTCGCGGCGGCCGGCCCGGAAGACGACCAGCTCGTCGCGCAGCTGCTCGAAGACCTCCTTCAGCGGTTTGCTGGCCGACCAGGTCTGGGCGTCGGCGACCGAGGCCGGGCCGAAGGCGGCCAGGTAGCGGCGGACCAGCTCGCGGCGGTCGTCGTCGGCCGCGGGCGCGCGGCCGATCCGCTCCTCGGCGAGCGCGAAGCGGCTGTCGCGCGGGAACGACCAGCGGTCCTCGGTCGGCACCATCACCAGCGGCAGCCCCATCCGGGTCGCGAACCCGAGCGCCCGCTCGTTGACCTCCGGGAACCGCTCCTGGAGCAGCTCGCGGAGCGCGCCGAAGGTCCGCGGCTCCTCCCCCAGCAGCTCGCGGGCGGCGGCCAGCACCGGCTCCAGCTCCAGCCCCTTGGCGCGGTCGCCGAGCACCCGCAGGCCCGCCAGCAGGACCGGTTCCAGCGGCGCCCGCCAGGCCAGGTAGTCGTCGGCGGTCAGCAGGTGGAGGGTGCCCCGCATCGCCGTCGCCCGCACGATCGCGGCGCGGGCCAGCGCATCGCGCAGCTCGTCGGCGGCGAAGTCGGGGATCCGCGTCCAGAGGCCGACGAACGGCGGTCGCGGATCCTGGGCCTGGATCCCCGCCAGCCGCGCCACGACCTCGGTCGCCGGCAGCGGCTGGCGCTCCAGCAGCAGCTGGCGGGCGAGCGTCGCGCGACCGAGCGCGCGGGGCGTCAGCGTGTCCGGGGCCACGCCGCCGATCGTCGCAGGCCCGGCGGCGGGTGCGGCGGCTCAGCCGGCGCGGCGCTTGGCCGGCGGGTGGATCGTCTCGCCAGCCGCGCACATCGCGGCGAACTGCTCGATCCGGCGGGCGCGGGTGTCGGCCCGCTTGGCCTCGGCGATCCGGTGCAGGATCGCGTAGCGGTTGCGGCCGTCGAGCGCGGCGAAGAACTCGGCCGCGCCGGGCCGCGCGTCGAGCGCCGCCTGCAGGTCGTCGGGCACGGTCGCCGTCGCCGGCGAGTCGTAGGCGGCCTCCCAGCGGCCGTCGGCCTTCGCCGCCTCGACCGCGCGCAGGCCGGCGGGCCGCATGGTGCCGGCGGCGATCAGCCGCTCGGCGGTCGCACGGTTGATCTTCGACCAGCGGCTGCGGGCGCGGCGGGGCGTGAACCGCTGCTGGTACCAGCGCTCGTCGATCGAGCGCGCCTGGCCGTCGATCCAGCCGTGGGCGAGCGCCACCTCGACCGCCTCCGCCCAGACCACCGAGGGAACGCCGGTGCCCTTCTTGGCGATCTTGATCCAGACCCCGTCGGCGGTCTCCGCGTGCTCGTCGAGCCAGGCGTCCCACTCGGCCGGCGTGGCGAACGGGATCAGCGGCAGGTCGTCGGCGGCGGCCACGGCGCGAGGCTACTGGGCGGCCGGCAGCGGCTGGGCCCAGACGTCGACCAGGCGGTCGATCACCGGGTTGTGGACCTGGCGCTCGACGGTCATCCCCAGCTTCTCCGCCACCCGCTGCGAGCCGCGGTTCTCGGGATGGATGATCGAGATCAGCGCGTCCAGGCCGCAGCGCTCGTGGGCGTCGGCGCGGGCGGCGTGGGCCGCCTCGGTGGCCAGGCCGCGGCCCCAGTGCTCGCGGGCCAGCCGCCAGCCCAGCTCGGGCCGCGCGGCGACCGCCGGCAGGAACGCGGGGAAGGCGATCCCGACGAAGCCCAGGAACGCGCCCTCGCGGCCCGGCTCGCGCGACTCGACCGCCCAGGCGCCGAAGCCGTGGGCGGCCCAGTGGGCCTGGACGGCGGCGTGGAAGCCGGCGACCGTCGCCGCGTCGACCGGCCGGTTCAGGTAGCGGGTCACCTGCGGGTCGCGGTTGATCGCCTGCATCGCCGGCTCGTCCTCGTCCCGCCACGGGCGCAGCAGGGTGCGGGCGGTCCGGAGCTGCAGGCGGTCGGTCACGGCCGGCAAGGCTAGAGCCGCGCCCCGACGCCGCGCGACCACGGTGGCCGCGCGGCGCCCGCGACGGGCGCTAGCGGAGCCCGGGCAGCGGCCGGAAGCCACTGACCTCGGGGGTGTGCTCCCACTCCTCGTCGGACTCGAAGAGCACCATCCAGCCGATCGCCCCGAGCGCGACGAAGACGCCGGCCATGCCGGCGAACGCCATCCACTCGGTGGTGGTGATCGCCGCCGCGGCCAGCAGCGCCGCGCCGAGGACCAGCACCAGCAGCACGGTCGACTGGGCCGCGCGGGCACGGTAGAGACCGAGCGCCAGCACCGCCAGGCCGGCCATGAAGGCCCACGGCAGGACCAGCAGGCCGAGCAGGGCGACCGCCCCGCCCAGGTGCCCGAGCGCCACCTCGCGCTCGCGCAGCATGTGCATCAGGCCCAGCACCGCCGGAACCATCAGCACCAGACCGACGACGAGCGCCATCGACGCGAAGCTCCCCGTGTCCGGGTCGCCGACCTTGCCGATCACGTACGCCCGCTCGGTCGTGCCGATCGCCGACTCGGCGATCATCGCCACGAGCACCGCCAGCGGTGCCGTGATCATGCACCACGCCGCCACCAGGCGACGGAAGTGGTGCGCATTGGACAGACCGTCCATCGAGACCCTCCTTGTTGGTCACGACGTTGTGCCGTCAGATACACCACTTCGTGCCAAGTGTCACGACTTTCGGCACGAATCCGCAACTAGAGTTGCGCCAGCGCGCGGTAGGCCCGCAGCCGCCGGTAGACCGTCGCGCGGCTGATGCCGAGCGCCGCGGCCGCCGCCGTCGGATCGCCGCCGGCCGCGTCGAGCGCGCGCAGGATCGCCTGCCGCTCGAGGTCGTGCAGCCGCGCCCCACCCGACCGGTCCTCGGCCAGCAGGCCGGCGCGCACCGCCGCCTCGACCTCGCGCGCGGCGCGGGCGACCAGCGCCGCCACCGCCGGCGCCTGGTGGACGCGCGAGGGGGTGGTGATGTCGAGCGCCCCCAGCAGCTCGCGGGTCGCCGGGTGGCGGATCGGCGCCGAGCTGCAGCCGTACCCGTGCCAACCGGCGCAGAAGTGCTCCGCGTCGAGCACCACCGCGACCGCGCCGGTGGCGAGCGCCAGCGCCAACCCGTTGGTGCCGGCGGCGTCCTCGCTCCAGACCGCACCGGGAACCATGTTCGCCCGGTCGGTGCGGACGGTCAGCTTGCGGTCGCCGGCCCGCAGCAGCACCGCGCCGGTGGCGTCGGCCAGGACGACGACGCAGCGGGCTCCCCGCAGGTCGTCGGCCAGCCGCCGCGCGACCGCGGTGCCGTGGACGGCGATCAGCTGCTGGCCACGGGTGCCGCGGTCGCGGCGGCCGGCGAGCTCGGCGGCGCGCAGCTCGGGCGGGACGCGGGCGGCGCGGCTGCGCGTCCACGAGGCGAGGATCACCGGCCGCACCGGCAGCGCGGGCCGCTCGCCGCGCTGGAAGCGCTCCCACGCCGCGTGCATCTGCTCCGGTTCGTTCGCCACCGCGCCCTCCGCGCCGATCATCGACCACCGGCCCGCGGCGGGGCAAGCGCGTCGCAGGTTGCGACGCGCGCGCCGACCGCCGGCCCCGGCCGCCGCCCGCCTCAGCCCGCGACCGCCGGGCGGGCGGGACAGGCCGCGGTCAGCAGGTCGGTGATCATCAGGATCCGGCCGATCCCGAGCGCGAGCGCGCAGAGCAGCAGCAGCTCGACGATCTGCTCGTCGTCGAAGTGCTCGCGCAGGGCCGCGAAGTGCTCGTCGCCGATCGCGTGGTGGTTGCCGCCGAAGTCGGTCGCGAACCGCAGCGCGGCGGCCTCGGCGGGGCTGAACGGCTGCTCGTCGCGACGGCCGACGGCGGCGATGTCGTCCTCGCTGATGCCGTCGCGCATCGCGTGCTCGTAGCGGATGTCCAGGCAGAGCGGGCAGCGGGTCTGGTTGGCGATCGCGAACCGGACCAGCTCGGTCAGCCGCGGTCCGAGCCGGTTCCGCAGCCAGACGCCCTCGTAGTAGGGGAACAGCCGCAGCGCCTGCTCGGGCGCCTGGGCCATCATCCGGATCAGCCGGTCCCAGACCGGCTGCCAGTCGGACGACACCAGCGGCATCAGGCCGTCGGCGAAGGCCGCCAGCTCGGGGTTGAGGTCGGTCTCGGGGACCGGGATCACGCGCATCGCGCTCGCTCCTCGTCGGGTGGACGGGAGCGACCGTA
This sequence comes from Patulibacter defluvii, assembly GCF_034096925.1. Classification (NCBI taxonomy): domain Bacteria; kingdom Bacillati; phylum Actinomycetota; class Thermoleophilia; order Solirubrobacterales; family Patulibacteraceae; genus Patulibacter; species Patulibacter defluvii. The sequence continues at coordinate 111,728 of NZ_JAWZSQ010000012.1, read as the reverse complement.
CGGCCGCGCGAGCGCCCCGCCCGTCGCAATCCGCGACGGGCGGGACGGGGACGGCTCAGGACTCGACGCTCGACATGTCCGGGTAGCGGTCGCCCTGGCCGGCGACGGCGGACAGCGAGGCCAGGTCCTCCGCGTCCAGCGTCACGTCGAGCGCGCCGACGTTCTGCTCCAGGTAGCTGCGGCGCTTGGTGCCGGGGATCGGGACGACGTCCTCGCCCTGGGCCAGCACCCAGGCCAGCGCGACCTGTGCCGCGGTCGCGCCCTTGCGCTCCGCGAGCGCATCGATCTGCTCCACGATCGCGATGTTCGCGCGCAGGTTCTCGCCCTGGAAGCGCGGGTTGTGACGGCGGAAGTCGCCCTCGTCGAGCGCGTCGAGGGTCCGGATCGTGCCGGTCAGGAAGCCGCGGCCGAGCGGGCTGTAGGGCACCAGGCCGATCCCCAGCTCGCGGAGGGTCGGCAGGATCTCCGCCTCGAGGTCGCGGGTCCAGATCGAGTACTCGGTCTGGAGCGCGCTGATCGGGTGGACGGCGTGGGCGCGGCGGATCGTCTCGGCCGAGGCCTCGGACAGGCCCAGGTAGCGGACCTTGCCGGCCTGGACCAGCTCGGCCATCGCCCCGACCGTCTCCTCGATCGGCGTCTTCGGGTCGACGCGGTGCTGGTAGTACAGGTCGACGTGGTCGAGGCCCAGCCGCCGCAGCGACGCGTCGCAGGCCTGGCGCACGTACTCGGGCGAGCCGTCGATCCGGCGCTCGCGCGGGTCGTCGGGGTTGCGGACGTTGCCGAACTTGGTGGCCAGGACGACCTGGTCGCGGCGGTCGGCGATCGCGCGGCCGACCAGCTCCTCGTTGGCGCCGTAGCCGTACATGTCGGCGGTGTCGAGGAAGGTCACCCCCAGCTCGAGCGCGCGGTGGACGGTGGCGATCGACTCGGCCTGGTCGCTCTCGCCGTAGAACTCGGACATGCCCATGCAGCCGAGGCCGAGCCGGGAGACGGTCAGGCCCTGGCGGCCGAGCGGGACGGACGGGACGGTGGTGACGGGCATCAGGCGGCGGTCCTCTGGTCGTTGCCGGCCGCCGCCGAGCGCTCCAGCGAGCACTCGCGGTAGACGGTGATCTTGTGGTCGATGGCCTCCAGGTTCTGCTGCACCTCGCGCAGGCGGTCGAGCACCTGGGCGCGGTGCTCCTCCAGCAGCGCCAGCCGCCGCTCCTCGTTGCCGCGACCGGCGCGGACGAGGTCGGCGTACTGCTTGATCTGCCGGATCGGCATCCCGGTCCGGCGGAGCTTCGTCAGCAGCACGACCCAGCGGACGTCGGCGTCGCTGTAGCGCCGGTGGCTGGAGGGCGCCCGGCCGACCGGCTCGAGCATCAGCCCGGCCCGCTCGTAGTAGCGCAGGGTGTGGGCGGTCAGGCCCGTCTCCCGCGCGGCGTCCGAGATCCCGCGGTCGAGGGCGGCGGTGGTGGCCATGCCTCCAGAGTAGGAGTTGGAGCGCGCTCCAAGTCAAGGACGCCGCAGCGCCAGCTTCCCCCGTTCGGCCGGGCCGGCCACGGCTAGGCCGGATCGAGCCGCCGGCCGCCCTCGGTCGTCCACCAGACGACCGCGCCGACCAGCACGCTGACCACCAGCACCGCCGGCCACGAGCCGATCGCCTTGCCCAGCGGGTGCGATCCGGCGAAGGCGACCAGGTAGACCGCCACCAGGCCGAGCGCGACCGGCAGCCCGCGCTGGCGCATCCAGGCCAGCCCGCACCAGAGCGCGGCCGCGAACAGCACCAGGCCGCCGAGCGGGCGGACGCCGGTCAGGTCGGCGACGGCGAAGCCGACCAGCAGCGAGAGGGCGGCGACGAGCCAGGTCGGCAGCGGGCGGGGCACCGATCCAGGGTAGCTGCCGCCCATCGCCCGTCGCCGGCCCGTCGCCGGCTGCGACATTCCGGTCGGTCAGCGACCGGAACGTCACAGCGGGCGGGGGCGGCGGCCGGCCTCGGCCTCAGCGGGTGGTGCGGTGGGGGCGGCCGGGGCCCTCCAGGTGCGCCTGCTCGTTGAAGCTGATCAGCGAGAGGCCGCGGCGGCCGCTGACGATCGTCGTCACGCCGCTGTTGCCGAGCACCCGGTTGAGCGCCAGCCAGCCGTCGCCGTCGACCCCGAGCAGGCCGGCGCAGACCGCGCTGATCGTGCCCGCGGAGGAGACCACCACCGGCGTCCCCTGCTCGTCGGCGGCCGCGGCGGCGACCGCCTCCAGCGCCGCCCGCGCGCCGGCGGCGAAGGCGAGGAACGAGCCCTGGACGTCGTCGTCCTCGCCGCTGATCCAGCGGGTCAGGGCCGCCTCCAGCAGCGTCTGGAACGCCTCCTGGGGGTTGCGCCGGCGGACCGTGTCGGCGACCAGCGCGGCCCGCCGCCGGGCCAGGTCGGGCAGCCGCGCGACCAGCCCCTCGTGGTCGAACTCGTCCCAGCGGCCGTCGACCCGCCGCAGCGGCGGATCGCCGCCGGCGACCGGGCCGGGCGCGGTCGCGTAGCCGGACAGCAGCTCGTCGGCGGTCTCGCGCTGGCGCCGCAACTCGCCGGTGGTCAGCGAGCCGATCCGCAGCCCGCGCCGCCGCAGGTCGCCGCCGAGCGCCCGGGCCTGGGCGCGGCCGTGGTCGGAGAGCCGGTCGTAGTCGCCGAGCCCGAAGCTGGCCTGGCCGTGGCGGACGAGCAGGATCGCGGGCATCAGCCGGCCTTCCGGATGATCCGCCGGCAGCGCAGATCGAGGTAGCGGACGGCGATCCAGAAGTTGCGGAAGGCCGGGTTGGTGGTCTGGCCGGCGTGGTAGCGGGCGTAGATCTGCTGCACGATCACCGCCAGCCGAAAGAGCCCGAAGACCTCGTAGAAGGTCCAGTCCGGCCGCGCGATCCCCGCCCGCTGGCAGTAGCGGTCGACGACCTCGTCGCGGGTCGGCATCCCCGGCAGGTCGGTCGGCTGGCGCTTCAGCAGCCGCATCCCGCGGCCGTCGCCGGCCTCGATCCAGTACGCCAGCGCGCTGCCGAGGTCCATCAGCGGGTCGCCGAGGGTGGCCATCTCCCAGTCCAGCACCCCGACCACCCGGCCCGGGTCGGAGGGGTCGAGGACCAGGTTGTCGAGCCGGAAGTCGTTGTGGATCACGACCGTCGCGAGGTCGTCGGGACGCCGCTCGTCGAGCCAGCCGATCACCCGCTCGAAGCTCGGCGAGCGCGGGGTGCGGGCCGCCCGGTAGCGGCGCGACCAGCCCTCGACCTGGCGCTCCACGTAGCCGGCGCCACGGCCGAGGTCGCTCAGGCCGGCCGCGGCCACGTCGACCGCGTGCAGCTCGACCAGCGCGTCGATCGCCGCCTCGCCGACCCGCCGTGCGTCGGCCGGGGCCAGCGCCATCCCCTCCGGCAGCCGGCCGCGGACGATCGTCCCCGCCAGCCGCTCCATCACGTAGAAGGGCCGCTCGCCGAGCAGCGCCCGGGCGTCGTCGTCCTCGCCCAGCGCCAGCACCTCGGGCACGTAGCGGTAGCTCGGCTTCAGCCGCTGCTGGATCCGCGCCTCGCGCAGCACGTCGTGGGCGGCGCCCTGGTGGTCGCCCGCCGGCGGCCGCCGCAGGATCAGGTCGCGCGCGGGGTAGCGCAGCAGGTAGGTCAGGTTCGACGCGCCACCGGCGAACTGGCGGACCTCGGGCGGGGCGTCGCCGAGCCCGTCGATCCGCTCGCGCAGCCAACCGTGGAGCGGGGCCGGGTCGAAGCCGTCCTCGGCGCGGACGGCGCCGGCCTCGTCGCCGCTCACCGCGCGCCCTCCAGCCGCGCCAGCAGGCTCGCGGTGCGCTTGCGCGCGACGGCCCGGAAGAGCGGCGGCAGCCAGCGCTTGACCAGGTAGGAGGAGCGGCCGTCGCGGTCGGTCAGGACCAGGAAGCGACCACGGTCGACCGCCGCCACCACCCGCTCGGCGATCGCGTCGGGGGTCACGTCGGAGCCGTCGACGAGCTTGCCCATCAGCCCCCGGATCGCGTCGTCGCCGGTCCGGAAGGTCGCCGTCAGCCCGGTCCGGAAGAAGCTCGGGCAGACGACGGTGGTGCGGATCCCGGCCGGCTCCAGCTCCAGCCGCAGGGTCTCGGAGAGCGACACCACGCCCGCCTTGGCCGCGTTGTACGAGGCGTTCGCCGGCGGGTTGATGAGGCCGGCCAGCGAGGCGACGTTGACGAGGTGGCCGTGGCCCTGGGCCGTCATCAGCGGGACGAACGCCCGGCAGCCGCGGACCACCCCCAGCAGGTCGATGTCGAGCACCCACTGCCAGTCCTCGATCGGCTGGTGGGCGAAGCGGCCGCCGGTGGCGACGCCGGCGTTGTTGACCAGCACGTCGACCCCGCCCCACCGCTCTTCGCACCACGCGCGGACCGCGGCCCACTGCCGGTCGTCGCGGACGTCGTGGGCCAGCCCCGCGGCGCGCTCGCCGACCGCGGCGACGGCCGCCTCCAGCCGCTCGCCGTCGAGGTCGGTCAGCAGCAGCCGGTCGCCGGCGGCGTGGAAGCGGTGCGCCAGCGCCAACCCCAGGCCGGACGCGGCGCCGGTGATCACGACCCGCCGGCTCACGCCCCGGCCCCCTCGGCGGCGGCCTTGTAGGGCGCCAGCTCGAGCCGCGCGACGACGCCGCGGTGGACCTCGTCGGGGCCGTCGGCCAGCCGCAGCGCGCGGGCCATCGTCCAGGCGCCGGCGAGCGGGAAGTCGTTCGAGAGCCCGCCGCCGCCGTGCAGCTGGATCGCCATGTCGATCACCCGCTGAGCCATGTTCGGCACCACGACCTTGATCTGGGACACCGCCCCCAGCGCTCCCTGCAGGCCCTGGGTATCGAGCAGCCAGGCGGCCTGCAGCACCAGCAGCCGCGCCTGGTCGATCGCCATCCGCGCGTCGGCGATCCGCTCGCGGTTGCCGCCGAGGTTGGCCAGCGGCTTGCCGAACGCGGTCCGCGACATCGCCCGCCGGCAGGCGTGCTCGAGCGCCAGCTCGGCCAGCCCGATCAGCCGCATGCAGTGGTGGACGCGCCCCGGTCCCAGCCGCGCCTGGGCGATCCCGAAGGCCCCGCCCGGGGTCCCGATCACCGCGTCGAGCGGCAGCCGCACGTCCTCGAAGGCGACCTCGCCGTGGCCGTGGGGGCCGTCGAGGAAGCCCATCGTCGGCAGCATCCGCTCGACCGTCACCCCGGGCGTGTCGCGCGGCACGCAGACCATCGAGTGCTGGGCGTAGCGGTGGGCCGTCGGGTCGGTCAGGCCCATGAAGATCAGCACGTCGCAGTCGGGGTGGCCGATCCCGGTGCTCCACCACTTGCGGCCGTTGAGCACGATCTCGTCGCCGTCGACGGTCGCCGTGGCCCGCATGTTGGTGGCGTCGGAGGAGGCGACGTCCGGCTCGGTCATGCAGAAGGCCGAGCGGATCTCGCCCCGCAGCAGCGGGTGCAGCCAGCGCTGCTGCTGGGCCTCGCTGCCGAAGTGCAGCAGCACCTCCATGTTGCCGGTGTCCGGGGCGCTGCAGTTGAAGACCTCGGACGCGATCGCCGAGCGGCCCATCCGCTCGGCCAGGATCGCGTAGTCGGCGTTCGGCAGCCCCGGCGAGGTCGGCCCGCCGGGGACCTCGACCGCCTGTGGCAGGAACAGGTTCCAGAGCCCGGCGTCGCGGGCCGCTGCCTGCAGCTCGCCGAGCAGCGGCGGGACGGCGAACTCGCCCTCGCGCTGGGCGACGACCTCGGCCAGGTAGGCGGCCTCGACCGGCTCGATCCGGTCGCGGATGAAGGTGTCGACGCGCGCCAGCAGCTCCTGGGCGCGCGCGGTCGGGGCGAAGTCCATCGGGGCCTCTCGGTCGAACTGGTACCGCACGGTACCAGTGGCTGCCGCGACGCGCGAGGCCCTGCGCGCTAGCGTCGGTCGATGCCCGCCACCGACCGCTCCTGGCCCGATCCGGAGATCGCCGCCGACCTGGCCGCCCTCCGCGCGGCCGCCCCGCTGGTCCACTGCATCACCAACGTGGTGGTCTCGGCCTTCACCGCCAACGCGCTGCTGGCGGCCGGCGCCGCGCCGGCGATGGTCCACGCGCCGGAGGAGGTCGCCGACCTGGTGCCGGCGGCCGGGGCGCTGCTGGTCAACCTGGGGACCGTCACCGCCGAGCAGGCCGAGGCGGCCCGGATCGCCGTCGCCGCCGCCCGCGAGCACGGCGTCCCGTGGGTGCTCGACCCGGTCGCCGTCGGGCCGCTGTCGCTGCGAACCGCGCTCGCCCACGAGCTGCTGGAGCAGCGGCCGACGGCGATCCGCGGCAACCCGTCGGAGATCCTCGCCCTCGCCGGCGCCGGCCGCGGCGGCCGCGGGGTCGACGCCACCGACGGACCGGAGGCGGCGGTCGACGCGGCGCGGGCGCTGGCCGAGCGGACCGGGGCGGCGGTCGCGGTCAGCGGCCCCGTCGACCACGTGGTCGACCGCGAGCGGCTGGTGACGGTCCGCGGCGGCGACGTGCTGCTGACGCGGGTGACCGGCGCCGGCTGCGCGCTCGGGGCGCTGGTGGCGGCGGCCTGCGCGGCGGTGCCCGACCCGCTGCGAGCGGCGGCCTCGGCCTCGGCGCTGCTGGCCGAGGCGGCCGAGCGCGCGGTCAGCGGCGCCCGCGGACCGGGCAGCTTCGCCGTCGGCCTGCTCGACGAGCTCGACGGACTCGGGCGCTGAGCGCTTGGCCAGCGGGCGAACCACGCGCCGTCGATCGTGTCCGCGCGGCCCACGACCGCCGGCCCCGGCGATGGTGGAGTGGGGACCATGATCGACGAGCTGGAGCAGCTGGACCTGATCCGCACCGCCCGCTTCCGCCCCCGCTACGAGCTGCGCGGGTCGAGCGGGGCCGCGATCGGCTCGCTGGCCTGGACCGGCGCCCCCGGCCGCGCCGAGGCCCGGGTCGGCGAGCGGAGCTGGACGCTGCGGCCCGCGACCGGTCGCTCGCGGCTCGAGGCGTGGCGCGACGAGCAGGACCTGGAGCTGCACCTGGACGACGGCGAGATCGTGCTCGCCGAGCGTCCGGCGGCGCCGATGGCCTGGCGCCGCGGCGGGTCCGCGCCCGGGGCCGGGTCGATCAGCGCCGCGCGGCTGCACGCGTCGCTCCGCCCCCACCGGCGGACGGCTCCCGGCTTCGCCGTGACGCTGGCCGGCGACCTGCCCGAGCGCGAGCTGGTGCTGCTGACCGCCGCCTTCGAGCTGCTCCGCTGAGCGGCCCGGGGCGGCGGCCGGCGCCCCGCTCAGCGCGATTTCTTCTTGGCCGCCGCGGCGTCGATCAGCTTCAGCGTGCCGTCGATCGCGTAGGGCAGGCTGAGCACGCTGTTGAAGGCGATCGCGGCGCCGTACTGCGGCTTGTCGTAGTACGGGACCTCGATCACATCGCCGCGCTCGACCACGTCGAGCCGGGTGAAGAGCGACTGGCCGTAGACCTTGGCCCGGTGCTTCTGGTCCATCAGCAGGAACAGGTAGTCGACGTCGAGCAGGTCGAGCCGCTCGGGGCTGATCTCGGTCCCGTAGGACCCCTTCGCCGCCTGGTCGACGCGCGGGGCGCCGCTGAAGCCCAGCTCGCGGAGGAACTGGCCGCGCGGGTCGGTCGAGGCGAAGGCGAAGAACTTGCCGCCCTCGGGGTCGACGAAGACCGCCTGCTTGCCGCGGAACTCCGGGTGCTGCTCGCGGACCTCGGCGAAGCGGGCGTCGATCGCGCGGATCCGCTTCTCGGCCTCGTCGCTGCGACCGAGCGCCTTCGCGATCACCCGGGTCTCGTCGCGCCAGGGCATGGTGTACGGCTTGAAGTCGCCGCTCTGGGCGACGGTCGGCGCGATCCGCGAGAGCTTGCCGTAGGCGGCCTTGTCGAGGTCCTGGTAGACGCCGAGGATCAGGTCGGGCGCGAGGCCGGCGAGCCGCTCGAAGTTGATGTCCATGGAGCTGTCGCTGACGACCTGCGGCGGCGCGCCGCCCCAGTCCTCCCACGGCCACTTGGCGAAGGTGCCCTGCTGGAACCAGTCCATCGCCCCGACCGCCTTGACGCCGAGCGCGAGCGCCGTGTCGTGGTCGCGCAGGCCGACCGCGACCACCCGCTTCGGTGCCGACGGGATCGTCGCCTCGCCGCGGGCGTGCCGGATCGTGACCGGGAAGGCGCCGCTGTCGGCCTTGGCGGCGGGGGCCGCGGTCGACGACGACCCGCCGTCGTCGCCACCGCAGCCGGCGACCGCCGTCGCCAGCAGCAGGAGGGGTAGGAGCAGGACGCGCTTCATAAGGGCACCCTAATCGGAATCGCCCGCGGCGCGCGGCGCGGTCCGGCCCGCGGGCGATCTAGAGCGGGCGCGGCACCAGCTCGAGCGCGCGCGGGCGCATCACCTGGCTGCCCGGGCGCCCGCAGGCGGGGCAGGTGAAGTGGACGAGGAACCAGTGGCCCTCGGGCTCCGCGTCCGGCTCCAGCGCGCGCAGGCAGCTGGGCCAGGCGGGGACCGGCGTCGGGTGGTGCTCGCAGGCGACCGTGACCGGCCAGCGACCGCGCCGCATCGCCCGCCACCAGAGGTCGATCCCGGCGTCCGGGTCGTGGGCCATCCGCCCGGTCATCAGGTCGTAGTGGGGCGCGAAGCCGGTGGCGATCGGCAGCCAGTCCAGCTCCTCGCTCGACATCAGCACCCGGTGCTGGCCGCCGCAACCCTCGCCGCAGCGGTAGGTGACGACGTGGGCCGGGGGCGTTCCGGCGCCCGGCAGCCGCTCGACCCGGCGGAAGGCGGTCAGCCGCACCACCCCGTGCGAGCCGGACTCGCGGCAGACCGCGTCCCAGCCGCCGGCGATCGCGTCGAACTGGTGCATGACTGAGGATATGCGCCTCCGTCGGACGACGTCCAGGGCCGGGGTGGCCGGTCCGCGCACATTCCCGTCCATCCGTCCCGTAAATCTGGTAGACACACGTGTGCTCAGGCGCGTCGTCCGCGCCGCCGTCCCCGACGATCGGAGGTCCAGGCCCGATCCACCAACACCCCCACCGTCCCGCCCCGACGAACCCCACCTCATCACGCGGGACGGTGGACCCGAACTCGGCCCACGTCGCCGCTCCTGCCCTCTCCCGTGGAGCAGCGACGTCGGCGGGCCCCGTCCGGGGGCCGGCCGAGCGCCGCCGGGCCGGCGTGACCGCTAGTCGGCCACGCCGGCCCAGGCGAGGATCCGGTCCGGCCGCAGCCGGACCACCAGCTCGCCCGGGACGCCGTTGCGCGCCCCCATCTCCTCCGCCCGCTCGGGCCCCATGTAGCGGCCGCCGATCGCGGTCGCCCAGCGGCGGACCTCGGCCAGCTCGTCGCCGATCTCCACCCGCCCCTCGACGGTCACGTACGAGAACGGCGGCGCGCCGTCGTCGACGGTGATCACCGCCCGCGGGTCGCGCCGCAGGTTGCGGCCCTTGACCGTCTCGGCCCCGGTGTTGAAGACCAGGTCGTCGCCGTCGACCACGAACCAGATCGGGACCGCGTGCGGACGGCCGTCGGCACGGACGGTGGCGAGGATGCCGGTCCGGGTTCCCGCCGCGAGGAAGGCGCGGCGCTCGTCGGGGTCCATCGGGCGAGCCATGCGACCAAGGCTCGCACAGGCCCGCTGGACAACCGCCCTACTCGTGCGTAACCTACTTCTCAGTAGATCGCCGAGAGGAACCCGATGACCAGCGCCCGCCGTTCTCCCGCCCCCGCCTACCGCGACCCGCTGCCGGCCGAGGTGCGCGTGGCCGTGGTCGGCAGCGGCTTCTCCGGCCTCGGGATCGCGATCGGCCTGCTGGAGGACGGTGAGCGCGACTTCGTGGTCCTCGAACGGGCCGACGACATCGGCGGCACCTGGCGCGACAACACCTACCCCGGCTGTGCCTGCGACGTGCCGTCGCACATGTACTCCTACTCGTTCGCGCCGAACCCGAACTGGAGCCGCAGCTTCGCCAGCCAGGCCGAGATCTGGGACTACCAGCAGGACGTCGTCGCCCGCTTCGGCGTCGCGCCCTACGTCCGCACCGGCGCCGGCGTGCTCGACGCCGCCTGGGAGGACGAGGCCCAGCGGTGGCGGATCGAGACCGCGCGCGGGACCGTGCGGGCGCGGTTCCTGGTCGCCGGCACCGGCCCGCTCTGCGAGCCGAAGTACCCCGAGCTGCCGGGCCTGGAGCGGTTCGAGGGCACGGCCTTCCACTCCGCCCGCTGGGACCACGACCACGACCTGACCGGCGAGCGGGTGGCCGTGATCGGCACCGGCGCGTCGGCGATCCAGTTTGTCCCCCGGATCCAGCCCCAGGTCGAGCGGCTGACGCTCTTCCAGCGGACCCCGCCGTGGATCATGCCCCGCCCCGACCGCCCGATCGGCCCCCGCGAGCGGTTCCTGCTGCGGACCGTCCCGGGACTCCGGCAGCTGCGGCGGCTGGGCATCTACGCCACGCTCGAGAGCCGGGTGCTGATGTTCAACCACGTGCCGGCGCTGCGGCCGCTCGCCCGCCGGATGGCGCTGCGCCACGTTCAGGCCCAGGTCCCCGATCCGGAGCTGCGGGCGAAGGTCACCCCCGACTACGACCTCGGCTGCAAGCGGGTGCTGCTCTCCAACGACTACCTGCCGGCGCTGGGGGCCGCCAACGCCGAGGTCGTCACCAGCGGCGTGCGCGAGGTCCGCGCCCACTCGATCGTCGACGCCGACGGGGTCGAGCACCCGGTCGACACGATCATCTACGGCACCGGCTTCCGCGTCACCGACCAGCCGATCGCCGAGATCGCCCGCGGCCGCGACGGCGTGCGGCTGGCCGACCGCTGGGCCGCCGACGGGATCGGCGCCTACCGCGGCACCACCGTCGCCGGCTTCCCGAACCTGTTCCTGATGGTCGGCCCGAACACCGGCCTCGGCCACAACTCGATCATCTACATGATCGAGTCGCAGATGGCCTACGTCCGCGACGCGCTGCGCCAGGCTCGCGCGCAGGCGATCGGCGCGCTGGCCCCGAAGGCGGCATTGCAGGCGGCCGAGCAGGAGGAGCTGCAGCGGCGGCTGGAGGGCACGGTCTGGAACGCCGGCGGCTGCCGCTCGTGGTACCTGGACGCCGAGGGCCGCAACAGCACGCTGTGGCCCGACTTCACCTTCCTCTACCGGCGCCGGACGGCCCGCTTCGCCCTGGCCGACTACGAGCTGGAGCGGGAGCGCCCGGCCCCGGTCGCCCCGGTCGCCGCGCCCGCGGCGGAGCCGGTCGCGGTCTGAGCGGGAGAGTTCTCCCGCGGCGCGCGCTCGCCGTGGCAAGCTGATCCGGTGGGGGTCACCGGTACGACAGCGAGCGCGGCGGCGGGCACCGCCGGAGGACCAGGGCGACGGAGGTCGGCACTGCTCGCCGCGCTGCTGGCGACGGCGCTGGCCGCCGCCCTGCCGGCGGGTGCGTCGGCCGAGGGCCGGGCGCAGCCGCGGATCGTCGGCGGCGGGCCGATCGGGATCGCCGCGGCGCCGTTCCAGGTGGCGCTCTGGAACCCGACCACGCTCGAGCCGAACAGCCAGCCCTCGCCGGCGATCGGCCAGTTCTGCGGCGGCACGATCGTGGCGCCGACCAAGGTCGTCACCGCCGGCCACTGCGTCTTCGACCAGCAGACCGGGAAGCTGCAGCAGCCGGACAAGATCCGGGTCCTGGCCGGGACCGCCCGCCTGCGCCGGGCGACCGATCCGGTCTACGGGGCGGGGGTCGCCGACGTCGCGGTGGCCTCGATCACCCCCAACCCGGGTTACGCGGCGGGCAGCGAGGACGGCGACGCGGCGGTGCTGACGCTGGCGACGCCGCTCTACTCCGGCACCCCGGCGGTCGACGGCACGACGGCGATCGCGCCGCTGCGTCCGATCGCGCCGGCCGAGGCGGCGACGGCGACGGCCGACGGGGCGGCGGTCCGGGTCAGCGGCTGGGGCGACCGCAACGCCCAGCCGGTGATCGGCAGCGGCGCGCACGACTATCCGCTCGACCTCCACGCGGTCGAGCTCCACGTCCAGCCGTTCGAGGCCTGCCGCAGCAACTACCTGGTCGGGACGCTGTTCCAGGTCTGGCTGAGCGAGCGGATGCTGTGCGCCGGCGAGCCGGCCGGCGGCCGCGACTCGTGCGCGGGCGACAGCGGCGGCCCGCTGACCGCGACGGCGGCGGGCGTGCCGGTGCTGGCCGGGATCGTCAGCTTCGGCGCCGGCTGCGCGCAGCCGAACCTGCCGGGCATTTACACCCGGGTGGCCGACGCCGGGGTCGGGGCCTTCGTGCGCTCCGCGGCGGGTCTGCCCGACCCGCCGCCGGTGACGCCGCCGGTGACGGTCCCGACGACGCCGAACCCGCCGCCGCCACCGCCGGTGGTGCCGCCGATCACCGCCGACACGGCCCGGCCGACGACCCGGATCGCCGGCCGCCGCTGCGACCGCCGCCGCTGCGTGCTGACGCTGACGGTGGGTGACCCGTCGCCGTCGTCGGGGATCCGGCGGGTGCGGGGCACGCTCCGCTGGACCACCCGCAGCCGCTGCCGGCAGGGCGGCCGGACGACGACCTGCCCAACGGCGCACCGGCGGACGATCCGGGCGACGGTGATCGGCGGCTCGCGCTGGTCGCTGCGGACCCCGACGCTGGGGCGCCGGACGTACCGGCTGAGCATCGCCGCGCGCGACAAGGCCGGCCACGAGCAGCGACCGGCGACGACCACCGCGGTCCGGCCGGCGCTCCGCTGACCGGTCGGCCGGACCCGGCGCTACGCTCGCGTCCGTGAGCCTGCCGCTGTCCCCGCCCCTCGCGCCCCAGCTCGCCCGCGGTCGCGACGCCCTGCCCGAGGGCGAGAACTGGTCGTACGAGCCGAAGTGGGACGGCTTCCGCGCGATCGCCTTCGTCGACGGCGAGGCGCTGACGCTGCTCTCGCGCGGGGGCAAGGAGCTGGAGCGCTACTTCCCGGAGCTGGTGTTCCCGGCCGGCCGCTACGTGCTCGACGGCGAGATCGTGATCGACGCGACCTCGATCGAGCAGGGCGGGGGAACGGGTTTGGAGGGCGACCGCAGCCGCGATCCCCAGGACTTCAACGCGCTCTCGCAGCGGATCCACCCGGCGGCGTCGCGGATCGAGCGGCTGTCGGGCGAGATCCCGGCCCGCTTCATCGCCTTCGACCTGCTGGCGCGCGAGGACGAGGTGCTGCTGGAGACCCCGTACGGCGAGCGGCGGGCCGCGCTCGAGGCGTTGATCGGGGGCGAGAACGGCGTCGACTTCGGCGGCTCGATCGTCCACCTGACGCCGTCGGTGCGGACGCCGGCGGAGGCCGAGCCGTGGCTGCGGACCACCGAGGGCGTGATCGCCAAGGAGCTGGACGCGCCCTACCTGCCCGGCGCGCGCAAGGGGATGGTGAAGATCAAGCGCCTGCGCACGATCGACGCCGTCGCCGTCGGCTGGCGGCCCGGCAAGGAGGAGGGCACGGTCGGCTCCCTGATCCTCGGCCTGTACACCCCCGAGGGCGACCTCCGCGTGGTCGGCCACACCTCCGGCTTCAAGGCGGCCGAGAAGCGCTCCCTGGTCGCCAAGCTCGAGCCCTACGCATCGGGCGAGAGCGGCAGCGCCGACCCCAGCCGCTGGCGCAACGACAAGGACCTGGCCTGGGTCGGCCTGCGGCCCGAGCTGGTGATCGAGGTCAGCTTCGACCAGGTCTCGGCCGGCCGGATCCGCCACGGGGCGAAGGTGCTGCGGTGGCGCGAGGACAAGGCGCCGAAGGAGTGCTTGGTGGAGCAGTTGGAGGGGTGAGGGGGGCTCGGCCCGGCTACGCCGCGGCCCGAAAGGCCTCGTAGCGGGCTTCGAGCCGATCCGGATCGGGGCGATCGGCGCGCCGGCGCGGCTGCGTGATCGCCTCGTTGTGGAACCCCTGCAGGCCGGTGCGGAGCATCGGTCCGTCGACCTCGTGCAGCAGCCGCGTGGCGATGTGGACGACGCCGCGGGGATCGATGCCCATCACGTTGCGGTCGTAGGCCAGGTGATGGATCGCGCACAGGGCGATGCCGTTGACGACCGCCGCCGCCCCGCGTGGGTCGGCGTCCTCGATGATGTGCGCTGCCTGCACGAGCGACGCCTCGCGCAGCGCGCAGACCGCGCAGCGTCCGCCGTAGGCCCGCATCACCTCGACCCGGAAGCGATGCTGGTGGAGTCGCACGCGCGCTTCGATCGTCGCGTAGCGGCGCAGCTCGGCGCTCGACTGCAAGCCGGCCGTGGTGATGTCGGACAGCGGCATCGCCGCCTCCAGCGTCACCACGCGGCGGTCGGGGTGGTCAGCCGTGACGAACGTCGGTGCGACCGGCGTGTACTGCCCAGGGGCCATCCCGTGGAAGTGGATGACCGGGACCCCGAGTTCCTTGGCGGCGAGCAGGGCGCGATTGTCGGCCTCGGCCATCAGGCGCGCCTGCGCCGTGTCGGACGTGGCCGTTCGGTAGTGGTAGACGAAGGTCTTGGTCGCTTCGTCAAACCCGTCGTCGTAGGGTGCCCGGCCGCCGACCTTCGGCGCCGCGGTGACGAGGGTCAGCGCCGCCGGACCATGCATCTGCCGCGGCCGGTAGATGCCGCTGTAGAACGACCCGAACGAGATCCGTTGACCGCGGAACGCGAATCCCTCACGCAACGCGGCGACCGGGATCAGGTCGTCGTACCGCCGCGACAGCTCGCGAACCCGCTCGAGAGCGGCCCGGCGCAGCTCGACATCGTGATCGTCCGGCACGTCGGGAGACTAGTCGTCGCGGCCTCCGGCAGCCAGCGGCGTGTCCTGTCTCGAAGCCCTCACCCCACCGGCGTCAACACCACCACCGGGATCTGGCGCTCGGTCTTCGCCTGGTACTTGTCGTAGGTGCCGTGGTTGGCGCGGTTTGCCTCTGCCCAGAAGCGGTCGAAGTCGGGCTCGCCGCGGCGGACCTCGTGGGCCTCGACCGGGGTCCGGCGGCGGCCGACCTGGACCTCGGCCCGCGGCTGGGCACGGAGGTTGTGGAGCCAGGCCGAGTGGCGGGGCGCGCCGCCGTTGGAGGGCACGACGATCCAGCGGTCGCCGTCCTTGGCGTAGACCAGGGCATTGGTGCGGGTGGCGCCGCTCTTGGCCCCGGTGGTCCGCAGCAGCAGCGTCGGCATCCCCATGAAGAGCCGGTGGCCGAGCAGGCCCCCGCTCCGCTGGTAGATCGCCTGGTGGGTCCTGAGCGCGGTCAGGAAGGCGGAGCGGGCGAGCGACATGACGCCAATCCTACCCCAGGTAGCACGCCGTCGGACGGGGTCAGAGGGAGGATCGCCACCGACGGGCCGCGGGCGAATCGCCGTCTCGCCTCGCCGGGGTTCGGCGAGGTCGCGTTCGTGCGTCGCCGGGACGTCGAATCGTCGTCTCGCTCGGCCGCGGCCGGTGAGACGACGATCGTGCGTCGACGGACGTCGAATCGCGGTCTCGCCCGGCCGTGGTCGACGAGACCGCGTTCGGGCGTCGCCGGGACGTCGAATCGCGGGCTCGCGCCGGCCGCGGGCGGCGAGACGGCGATCAGGGCGTCGCCGCGTCGCCCCGCCCCGTCCCACCCCGCGGTTCACTCGACGGCGGTCAGCGCCGCGGCCGGCGTCCGCGTCCCCTCGAAGGCGTAGTCCTCCAACGGGAAATGGTGGCTGCGCCAGCGCGCCTCCAGCACCGTCGACGGCCGGATGTACGGCACGTCGCCCTGGGAGTTGACGTAGTAGGTCCGGACCCCGCCGTTCAGCTCGCCGAAGTAGTGGGCGATGTTGCGGCCGCGGCGCCGGATCCGCCGGTGGTAGGCCTGATGCGCGTGCGGCCGGACCTCGACCAGGTCGGCACCGCGCTCGCGGGCCGCCGTGATCGCCCGCACCGCGTGACCGGCCGCGACCTCGACCAGTACGTGCCAGCCGGTGCCGGTCCACGAGTAGGGCCCGACCAGCATCCAGCGGTTCGGCAGCCCCGGCACGCTGACGCTCTCGTAGGCCTGCAGCCCCTCGTGGGCGAAGAAGTCGCCGAGGTCGAAGCCGTCGCGCCCGACCACCTGTCCCGGCCGGTAGCTCTCCGGGTCGGAGAACAGCTCGTAGCCGGTCGCCAGCACCAGCAGGTCGACCGGCCGCTCGACCCCGTCGGCGGTCCGGATCCCGTCGCGGGTGATCCGCTCGATCGGCGTCGTGATCAGGTCGACGTCGTCGCGGTTGAAGGCCCGCAGGAACGTGTTGGAGAGCGTCGGCCGCTTGGTCAGCGGCCCGAACTCCGGCGTCAGCGCCGCGCGGTCCCGCGGGTCCTCGACCCGCGCCCGCAGGTAGGCCCGGTAGGCGGCCTTGGCCCCGCGATCGAAGCCGGAGAGCAACGGCCGCGCGACCACCGGCGGCGTCGAGACCAGGAACCGCAGCGCCGCCTCGACCCCCAGCAGCCCGACCCCGTGCAGGCCCGCCGCGACCCCGGGCACGGCCAGCGCCCGCTGGACGGCCGGCGGGATCGCCGCGTCCGGCTTCGGCAGGCACCAGACCGGCGTCCGCTGGTAGACGTCGAGGTGCGCGACCTCGGGCGCGATCGACGGCACGATCTGGACCGCGCTGGCCCCGGTGCCGATCACCGCCACCCGCCGCCCGCGGTGGTCGTGACGCTCGTCCCAGGCGTCGGGCCGCTGGACCACGCCCGCGAAGTCCTCCAGGCCCGGGATCCCCGGATCCTCCTTCGCGCGCAGGAACGCCCCGACCGCGGTGATCACGAAGCGGCTGGTGACGGTGCGGCCGTCGGCCAGCTCCAGCCGCCAGTGGCGCCCCTGCTCCTGCCACCGCTCGCCGACGACCTCGCAGCCGAAGCGGACGTGCGGCAGGACCCCGAACCGCTCGGCCACGTCGCGGTGGTACGCCTGGACCTCGGCGCCCTTGGCGAAGATCCGGCTCCAGTTCGGATTGCGGGCGAACGAGTACTGGTAGGCGAGCGACGGGATGTCGACGCCGATCCCCGGGTAGCGGTTGTCGCGCCAGCTGCCGCCGACGTCGTCGGCCCGTTCCAACAGCACGAAGTCGTCGATCCCGGCCTGCAGCAGCCGGACCGCGACGCCGATCCCGCCCGGGCCGGCGCCGATCACCACCACCTCGTGGTCGGGACGCTCGGGCACCGTGCTCACCGCCCCTCGGCGGCCAGCATCCGCCGGACCGTGCCGCGGATCACCGGCAGCCCGGCCTTGCGCGGCACGTAGCGGCCCAGCGGCGCCAGCAGCGCCCGGTTGGCCAGGCCCGGGACCACCGTCCGCCGGCCCTTGACCATCCCCTCGATCCCGCAGGCGGCGACGAACGCGGGCTGGGCCCAGAGCGCGCCCGGCACCCAGCGCGCCGCCCGCTGGCCGTTGTCGGTGTCGATCAGGTGGGTGTCGGTGGCGCCCGGGCAGAGCGAGGTGCAGGAGACGCCGCTGCCGCGCAGCTCGGCGTGCAGCGCCTCGGAGAGCGTGTGGACGAAGGCCTTCGAGGCGGCGTAGGTGGCCAGGCCCGGCAGCGGCTGGTTGGCGGCCAGCGAGGCGGTGTTGAGGATCGCGCCCTCGCCACGGCGGACCATCAGCGGGGCGAGCGCCAGCGCCAGGTGGTGGACGGCGACCGCGTTGACGGCGACCTGGGCCCGGTCGGCGTCGAGCGGGATCTCGAGCGCGGCCCCGACGAGCATGATCCCGGCGTTGTTGCAGAGCCCGACCAGCGCCCGCTCGTCCTGCTGCACCCGGGCGATCAGGCGGTCGCGCTGGGCGGCGACGGTCAGGTCGCAGACGGCGGCCTCGACGCGAACCGGGCCGTCCAGCTCGGCGGCCAGGGCCTCGACGGCGGCCGCCTGGCGGTCGACGAGCAACAGGCCGTGGCCGCGGCCGGCGAGCTGGCGCGCCAGCTGCTCGCCGATGCCGGAGGCGGCACCGGTGACGAGCACCATCGTGCCGGCGGAGGGGGCGGGGAGGCTCATGCTGCGGAACCGTACCACCGTTCCGGAATGGCGTGTCACTTCTTGAATCCATCGTCACGACGGCTATCATCGACGCGATGGCACCGACCACCCGAACGCGCGCGGAACGGCTGCGCCAGGAGCTGCGGGAGGAGATCGTCGACGCCGCCTTCGCCGAGTTCTCGCAGCGCGGCTACCACGACACCGGCATCGCCCACATCGCCCAGCGACTGGGGATCGGGCACGGCACCTTCTACCGCCACTTCAAGAACAAGCGCGACATCCTCGACCACGTCGTCGACCGCCTGATGGCGCGGATCATGCAGGCGCTGGCGGCCGAGAACGCGCCCGACGCGGTCGACACGCTGGAGGACTACGTCGCTCAGTGCCGGCGGATCGGCGACGCGCTGAACGAGATCTTCGCCGCCGACCCGCGGGTGGCCCGGATGCTGCTGCTGGAGGCGACCTCGATCGACGAGGCGCTGACCGAGCGGGTGCTGGGCCTGTTCGACACCGCCGCCACGCTGACCGCCGCCTACTTCGCCCACGGACGCGAGCTGGGCTACCTGCGCGCCGACCTCGACGACGAGGGGACGGCGCAGGCGGTGGTCGGGGTGATCCTGGCCAACCTGATCCAGGGCCTGAAGGCGCCCGACGACCGCGAGGCCCAGCGGCGGACGGCCGAGGCCGGGCTGCGGCTGATGTTCGACGGCATCGCCCGCCGCTGACACCGCGCCCGGCCGCGCCGGCCCTAGCCGGCGACCTCGGCGTCGGCGATCGGTGCCCGCTCGGCCGCCGGCGGCCGGGTCGCGAACGCCATCACCGCCAGCGCCAGCGTCAGGAAGACCGCCGAGCCGGCCAGCGCCGTCGCCACCGACTCGGACAGCTCGTGGCGGGCCTCGGCGAGGGCGCCGGCGACCGGGTGCTCGGCCGCCCGCCGCCCGGCCGCGGCGAAGACCGTCACCAGGATCCCGACCCCGAGCGAGGCACCCATCTGCTGGGCCGCGTTCAGCAGCCCCGACGCCGCCCCCGCGTCGCGCGCGGCGACGCCCTTCAGGCCGGCGACGGTCAGCGGGCCGAACGCCATCCCGGTGCCGGTCCCGAACAGCAGCATCGCGACCACGATCTGGGGGAAGTAGGCCGTCTCGGGCGAGACCCGGCTGAGCCACGCGATCCCGGCCAGCGCCCCGGCCAGGCCGACCAGCAGCACCGGGCGGTCGCCCCAGCGCGCGGTCAGCGCCGGCGCCACCCGGCCCATCGCGAACATCGCGACCGTCATCGGCAGGAACGCCAGCCCGGCCTCGAGCGCGCTGAAGCCGAGCACGCCCTGGAGGAACTGGGTCAGGAAGAAGAAGGTCGAGAAGTTGCCGCCGACCACCAGCACCCGGGCCAGGTAGGCGCCCGAGCGCTCGCGGTCAGCGAACAGCCGCAGCGGCGTGATCGGCTGCGGCACGCGGGCCTCGGTGCGGACGAAGACGGCCAGCAGCGTCACGCCGAGGGCGAAGGCGAGGACGGTGCCGGGATCGCCCCAGCCCTGCTCGGCGGCGCGCACGAAGCCGTAGACCAGCGTGCTCATGCCGAGGGTCGAGGTGACGGCGCCGGCCAGGTCGAAGCGGCCGGGATGGCGCTCGGTCTCCGGCAGCACCCGCGGCGCGAGCACGATCAGCAGCAGCCCCAGCGGGACGTTCATGAACAGCCCCCAGCGCCACGAGATCGCGCTGGTCAGGAGCCCGCCGACCACCAGCCCGACGCTGCCGCCGGCCGAGGCGACCGCGGCGTACCAGGAGATCGCGCGGGTCCGCTCGGGTCCCTCGCGGAAGGTGGTGGTCAGCAGCGCCAGCGTCGAGGGCGCGGCGATCGCCGCCCCGACGCCCTGGATCGCGCGGGCGACCAGCAGCGCGGTCGGCGACTGCGCCAGCCCGCCGGCCAGCGAGGCGAGGGTGAAGAGGGCGATGCCGGCGACGAAGACCCGCCGCCGGCCGAGGATGTCGCCGGCGCGGGCGCCGAGCAGCAGCAGGCCGCCGAAGGTCAGGGCGTAGGCGTTCTGGACCCACGAGAGGCCGGTGTCGGAGAAGCCGAGCGCGGAGCGGATGTCGGGCAGGGCGGTGATGATCACCGTCACGTCGAGCACCAGCATCAGCTGGCAGGCGAGGATCAGGGCCAGCACCAGCGAGCGGTTGGGCGCACCGGCGTCGGCCCGGGCGCGCGGCGCGCGCGGGCGAGCGATCGAGGGCATCGAGCGGGTCCTTCGGGAAGAGGGCAGCGGGAGGGCGACGCGGCGCGGGCCGCGTTTCGCGTGGCGCGAGCGGCCCCACGGAGGGCGGTCGCCGCGCTAAAGTGGAGACGGTCCCCGGATCAACCGGAGAGCATCCCCGCTTCTTTCCGACAGAATACGGAGAGACTCCCCGCTTTGTCAACCGCCGTGCCCCGATGACCTCCCCTGGCCCCGACGCCCCCGCCCTCCCCCAGCCGCCGAAGCGGGCCGACGCCCGCCGCAACTACGAGAAGCTGCTGGCCGCCGCGCGCGAGGCGTTCGCCGACGACGGGCCCGACGCCAAGCTCGACGACATCGCCCGCCGCGCCGGGCTCGGGTCGGGCACGCTCTACCGCCACTTCCCGACCCGCCAGCAGCTGCTGGAGGCGGTCTACATCGACGAGGTCGAGGCGATGGCGCGGGCCGCCGACGAGCTGGCCGCGCGGCTGCCGCCGTGGGAGGCGCTGCGCGACTGGCTGCGCGACTTCGTCCGCTTCTCCGCCACCAAGCGAGCGCTGGCGACCGAGATGCTGACCCAGGTCGACCGCGACGCGGCGGTCTTCGCGGCCTCGCGCGGGACGATCACCCGCGCCGGCGACGCGCTGCTCGGCCGCGCCCAGGAGGCCGGCGCCGTGCGGCCCGACGCGCGCTTCCTCGAGGTCGGGCGGCTGATCGCGGCGATCGGCACCGCCACCAGCGAGGAGGACGAGGTCGAGCGGCTGCTGGAGCTGGTCCTCGACGGGCTCCGCTACCGCCCCGCCGACGGCTGAGCCGCCGTCAGTCGTCCTTGCGGGCCCGCGACGGCTGGACCCGCTTCGGCTCGCCCGGCTGCTTCGGGTAGTTCGGCGGCCACGGCGCGTCGCCCAGCCCCCGCTGCTCCTCGTCCTCGCGCGAGAGCTCCAGCAGCGAGGCCAGCGAGCCGGCGTGCTCGTCGATCGCCGCGTGCGGATCGCCGTCGGCGGCCAGCAGGTCGGGGACGGTGTCGATCCGGAACGCCTCCAGCTCGGCGTCCGGCACCTGGTCCCAGGTCAGCGGCATCGAGACCCGCGCGTCCGGCGTCGGCCGCAGCGACCAGGCCGAGGCGACCGTGCGGTCGCGCGCGTTCTGGTTGAAGTCGATGAAGACGCCGTGGCGCTCCTCCTTCCACCAGCTGGTGGTGGCCAGGTCGGGCGCCCGCCGCTCGACCTCGCGGGCCAGCGCGATCGCCGCCCGCCGGACCGCGAAGAAGTCGTGCTCGGGCCGGATCCGGACGTTGACGTGGATCCCGCGCGAGCCCGAGGTCTTCGGGAAGCCGATCAGCCCGTGGTCCTCCAGCACCTCGCGGACGACCAGCGCCACCCGCCGGACGACGTCCCACGCCACGCCCGGCTCGGGGTCGAGGTCGATCCGCAGCTCGTCGGGACGGTCGAGGTCGGGCCGCCGGACCGGCCACGGGTTGAAGTCGACGACCCCCATCTGGACCGCCCAGATCAGGTGCGCTGCGTCGTTCACCACCAGCTCGCGCGCCTGCCGGCCCGAGGGGAAGGTGACGACCGCCGTCTCCAGCCAGTCGGGCGCGCTGTCGGCGATCCGCTTCTGGAAGAACGGCTTCTTGGTGATCCCGTCGACGAACCGCTTGAGGCTGCCCGGCCGCTCGCGCAGGTGGACGAGCGCGGCGTCGGCGACGGCCAGGTAGTACTCGACCAGGTCGAGCTTGGTGATCGCCCGCTCGGGGCCGAGCCCGTCGTCGCGGTCGGCCTTCGCGGGGAAGAACACCTTGCTCGGGCTCGACAGCCGCAGCTGCCGGCCGCCGGCCTCGATCGTCGTCTCCTCCTTGGCCATGGCGCGAAGCGTCGCAGCCGCGGGCGACGGCGGTGCACGTCAGCCTGCGGCGACCGCCGGCGCGCGCCGCGCCACCGGTGCGCGGACGCCGGTCACCTCGACCGGCACGCCGTGCCGCGGGACGACCGTGATCCCGCGCAGGACCACCGGGTCGGGCTGCGCGCGGAGCGGCCGCAGGTCGAGCGTCGCGACCGCGATCCGCAGCACCTCGACCAGCTCCATCTGGGCCAGCGCGGCCCCGATGCAGCGGCGGATCCCGCCGCCGAAGGGCAGCCAGCCGTAGGCCGGCGTGCGGGCGTCGAGGAACCGCTCGGGGCGGAAGGCGTCGGGCTCGGGGTAGAGGTCGGGCCGTCGCTGGACCAGGGCGATCGCGGGATAGACGCGGATCCCGGCCGGCAGCTCGAAGCGGCCGACCGTCCGCGGCGCGGTCAGCCGCCGCTGGGCGGCGTCGATCACCGGCCGCAGCCGCAGCGTCTCCTTGGCGACCGCGTCGAGCATCGCGTCGCCGCCGTCCTCGTCGATCGCCGTCCGCACCCGCGCCAGCGCGGCCGGGTCGCGCCACAGCAGCTCGACCGCGAAGGCCAGCGCCGTGGCCGTCGTCTCGTGGCCGGCGGCGAGCATCGTCATCAGCTCGTCGCGGACCTCGCCGTCGGTCATCGGCCGGCCCTGCTCGTCGCGCGCCCGCAGCAGCAGCGAGAGCACGTCGCCGCGCTGCTCCAGGTCGGGCGCGGCGCGGCGGCGGGCGATCTCCTCGTGCAGCAGCGCGTCGGCCACCGCCAGCCGGCGGCGGAAGCGGCCGCCGGGGCTCCAGCGGCCGAGGTCGGTCCGCAGCGGCCCCAGCAGCGCCACCGACGAGCCGTCGATCACCCGCACCAGCGCCTGCCGCAGCCGCGCGATCCGGGCCGGGTCCTCGACGCCGAAGACGACCCGCGCGATCACGTCGAAGGTCAGCGCCCGCATCCGCTCGCGGACCACCAGCCGCCGGCCCGGGGTCCAGCCGGCGAACTCGCGCGCGGCCGCGTCGGCGACCAGGCCCCGCATCGCCGCCAGGTGGTCGCCGTGGAAGGGCGGCAGCAGCAGCTTGCGCTGGCGCAGGTGCTCGGCGCCGTCGAGCACCAGCACCGAGCGCGGACCGAGGATCGGCGAGAGGATCGCGTTCGCCTCGCCCGCCCGCAGGTCCGACTGGTCGCCGGTCAGCAGCCGCTTGATCTGCTCCGGCTCGGCCACGTAGACCCCGACCCCGAAGCCGGTCAGGCGGACGCTGAAGACGTCGCCGTAGCGGGCCTGCCAGCCGACCAGCGCGTCGAGCGGCCGGTGGACGAAGCGGGCCAGGTTGACCAGGCCGGGCGCGCGCGGGCCGGGAGGCAGGCTCATGGCCAAGGGGTAGCGGCCGCCGGCGGGCGCGTCAACCGATCACGACGCCGGGGTTGAGGATCCCGGCCGGGTCGAGCTGGCGCTTGGCCGCCCCGAGCGCGGCGGCGAACGGCTCCGGGCGCTGACGGTCGTACCAGGGCCGGTGGTCGCGGCCGACGGCGTGGTGGTGGGTGATCGTCGCCCCGTGCGCGTCGAGCACCTCGCTGACGGCGACCTTCAGCGCGTCCCACGACTCCAGCTCGGTGTCGGGACGGGCGGGCGCGATCACGGTGAAGTAGGGCGCGGCCCCGTCCGGGTAGACGTGGGTCAGGCGGCAGTTGACCAGCCCCGGCGCGCCGCAGACCTCGTCGATCGCGGAGGCCAGCGTCGACCGCAGCGCCCGGCACAGCTCGTGGATCCGGTCCCAGGTGATCGCGGTCTCGAAGGTCTCGGCGATCGCGCCCATCCGCGCCAGGCCGTCGCGGACGTAGGGCATCCGCAGGAAGGTCGCGCGCCAGGCGTCGGCCGCGGCGTCGCGGCCGCCGTCGCCGGCCGGCCGCTCGGGCACGATCCCGCCGTGGTCGGCGGCCAGCTCGAGCGCCAGCGCCAGCCGTTCGTCGACCGCGACCCCGAACGACTCGAAGCCCAGCACCAGCACGCTGACCCGACCGTCGCCGGCCCCGCTCAGCTGGGCCTCGCCGGGGTCGAGCAGGCGGCAGTTGGCGGGCCGCAGGCCGGACTGCGCCAACGCCCGGGCGGCGTCGAGCGCGCGGTCGAAGTCGTCGAAGCGGACGCTGGCCGAGGCCCGCCGGTCGGGCCGCGGACGGACCCGCATCCAGGCCTCGGTGATCACGCCGAGCGTGCCCTCGGAGCCGAGGAAGAGCCGGTCCGGCGACGGCCCTGCGCCCGATCCGGGCAGCCGCCGCGAGGCGCTGATGCCGCTCGGGGTGACCACCCGCATCGACTCGACCAGGTCGTCGATGTGGGTCTCGACGGTGGCGAAGTGGCCGCCGGCGCGGGTCGCGAGCCAGCCGCCGAGGGTCGAGAACTCGAAGCTCTGCGGGAAGTGGCGGAGGGTCAGACCGTGCTCGCGCAGCTGGTCCTCCAGCACCGGCCCGAGCGCGCCGCCCTGGATCCGCGCCGCCTGGCTGACGGGGTCGACCTCGAGCACCCGGTCGAGCCCGGTCAGGTCGAGCGCGACCGCCGCCCCGTGCTCGTCGCCGCGATACTCGACCCCGCCGACGACCGACGAGCCGCCGCCGAAGGGGATCACCGCGACGCCGGCGCCGGCGGCCCAGTCGAGCAGGTCGATCACGTCGCGCTCGTCGCGCGGCCGGGCGACCAGGTCGGGCGGGTGGTCGATCCGCCCCCGCAGGGTTCGCACGACGTCGCGGTAGGCCTGGCCCTTGGCGTGGGCGGCGCGGTCGGCCGGGTCGTCGGAGCAGCGGTCGGCGAGCGCGGCCGGCGGCGCGATCCGCGGCGCCGGCAGGTCGAGGTCGGCGATCCGCGGGACCGGCCGCGGCGTGCTGCGAAGGCCCGGCAGCATCGCCCCGAAGCCCAGGCACTCGGCGTCGGGCAGGGCCTGCTGCTCCCAGCCCCACCCCCACCAGGAACGGGTTCTCTCGCTCATCGGGCGACCTCCGCCGGGACGTGGACATCAGCCCGGCGGTCGCCCGCCGGGTCGCCGCAGAGGGCGAGGATCGTGGCCGCCAGGTCGGCCGGGGACTGCCAGCCGGCGCGGTCGGCGTCGGGCATCGCGGCGCGGTTGGCCGGGGTGTCGATCACCGACGGGATCAGGGCCGAGGCGCGGATCCCGTCGTCGCCGTACTCGGCGTCGAGCGCGTCGACGAAGGCCAGGATCGCGGCCTTGGCGACCACGTAGCCGGCCGCGCCCGCGAACGGGTGGCGGGCGGCGCGCGAGGAGACGCAGACGACGCTGCCCTCGCCGGCGGCCAGCAGCGCCGGCAGGCCCGCGGCGGTGACGGCGTAGGCGGTGTCGAGGTTCAGCCGCAGCTGGTCGTCGAAGGCCGTCCGTGCGACCTCGTGGACGCGGCCGGGAGCGGCGAACCCGCCGGCGACGTTGACCACCGCCCGCAGCCCGGTGCCGGCCTCGGCCGCCAGCCGCGCGGCGGCGTCGGGATCGAGCAGGTCGGCCTCGACCGCCGCCAGCCGCTCGTGCTCGGGCAGCCGGCCGCGGCCGTCGCCGCGCCACGGCGCGACCACCCGCCAGCCGGCGTCGAGGAAGGCGGCGACGACCGCTCCTCCGAGCCCGCCCGTGCCGCCGGTGACGATCGCCGTCCGCTCCATCGCCCGATCCTCGCCGATCAGCGGTCGCCGGCGGGGAGGGCCGGGGCGGAGGCGGTCGCGGTCGTGGTGGCGGGTGGCGGCGGAGCGGTCGCCGCGGGGTCGCCGCCGGCCGGCTTCCAGCCCGGCCCGCGGAAGGCGTAGCCGAAGCGGTCGCGCCACGAGCGCGCGCGGCGGACGTCGCCGGCCAGCGCGGCCCACTCGTGGTAGGCGACGCGGATCGGGTTGAAGGTCTCGATGTTCGTGGTCAGGCCGTAGCGGACCCGCTCGCCCTCGGGCTCGAAGGTGCCGAACAGCCGGTCCCAGACGATCAGGATCCCGCCGTAGTTCTTGTCCAGGTACTGGTCCTGGACGCCGTGGTGGACCCGGTGGTGGCTGGGGGTGTTGAAGATCCACTCGATCGGCCGCGGCAGCTTGCCGACGGTCTCGGTGTGGAGCAGGAACTGGTACAGCAGGCTCCAGGTGTGGGCCAGGACGATCATCCACGGCTTGAAGCCCAGCAGCGGCAGCCAGAGCCAGAAGACGAGGCCGGTGAAGGGCGACCAGTCCTGCCGCAGCGCCGTCGACAGGTTGTAGTGCTGCGAGCTGTGGTGGACGACGTGGGTGGCCCAGAACATCCGCACCCGGTGGTGGCCGCGGTGGTACAGGTAGAAGGCCAGGTCGTCGGCGAAGAACAGCGCCACCCAGGCCCACCAGGCGTCCTCGGGGATCCGCAGCGGCGTCAGCTCGTAGAGGCCGGCGTAGGCGGCGATCGCGACCAGCTTCCAGACCGCCGAGATGATCACGTTGCCCGAGCCCATCGTCAGGCTGGTGGCGGTGTCGCGGGCCTCGTAGCCGACCATCGCGTCGGCCCCGTCGCCGTGGTGGTGGGCCACGTGGCGGAGGGTCAGGATCTCCACCGCCATGAAGACGAAGAAGAACGGGATGGCGGTGAGGATCAGGGCGTCCATGGCGGTCCGTCGTCGGGTGGCGTCGCGCCGTTCGGGCGCCGCCGCTCGTCACTGGTTGTACCAGTTGTTGGAGCTGGTTATACCAGCCGATCGGGCCGGGCGCCAGCGGCGGATCAGCCGAACGCGAGCGCGTCGGCTTCCAGCTGGGCGGCGACCAGGGTGGCCGCCGTCTCACCGTCGCCGTCGCGGACGGCCCGGGCCAGCCGCCGCATCCGGGCGGCGTCGCGCGGGACCAGCGCCACGGCCAGGTCGGCGTAGGCGTGGACCGCGACGATCAGCGAGTTCAGCAGCAGCCGGTAGGCGACGTTGTCGGCCCCGGCGACCAGCGTCCGCCACAGCCGCTCGTAGTCGACGACCACGATCGAGTCGGGGGTGGCCGGGTCCTCGATCGCCGCCAAGGTCCGCTCGACGTCGTCGGCCAGCCGGACGCGGTCGCGGTCGTCGGCCCGGGCCAGGAAGCGGCGGACCGCGTCGACCCCGATCAGCGCCCGCAGCTCCAGCACCGCCCGGATCACCTCGCGCGGGGGCGCGGCGGCGCCGTTGCGGATCAGGTCGAGCAGCAGCTCGACCCCGCCGCTCTCGCGCCAGTCGAGCACCCGGGTCGCGCCGCCCTGGCTGATCCGCACCAGGCCGGCCTGCTGGAGCCGCTTCAGTGCCTCGCGGACGGCGTGGCGGTTGACGCCCAGCTCCTCGGCCAGCACCCGCTCGGAGGGGACGGCGTCGCCGGCGGCCAGGCGCCCCTCGAGGATGTCGCCCCGCAGCCGCTCGTGGACGACGTCGGAGACCCGCCGTCGTGCGCCATCGGTCGCCATCCGCGAGGTTCTAGCAGCCCCGTGGTCCGGGCCCGACCCGCAAATCTCGGGGAGCGGTCAGGGGCGGCTCCCGATGCGCGCGCCCGCGGGCTGGTCGATCCTTGGCGGCATGAGCACGACGACCCTCCGGCGGACCGCCGCCGTGGCCACCTGCGGCCTGCTGCTGGCGATGGCCCCCAGCAGCGCCGGCGCCGCCAGCTACCGCGGGAAGACGTCCGGCGGGACCAGCATCCAGCTCTCGGTCTCCGGCAAGCGGGTCAGCGGGATCAAGACGCTGGTGCCGACCAGCTGCGTCGAGACGACCGGCAGCTTCGGCACCGCGGTCGGGGCGGAGCTGTTCCAGCCACCGGGCTCGTTCACCGTCGGACGGACGGCGAAGGTGAAGGCCCTGCAGCCGGCCGCGATGAATTCCGGCACGAAGGCGACGAAGAACTACACCGTGACGCTGAAGTCGGCCGGGAAGCGCGCGATCAGCGGCAAGCTGGCGGTGAACTTCTCGTACCTGCGCCCGGGACCGTCGATCTACCAGTCGTACGTGTTCATCTGCAGCGGATCGGCGCGGTTCACGGCCAAGGCGCGCTGAGACCGGCCCGGTCAGCGGGCGCGGAGGCCGGCCGCGGTCAGCCGCAGCCGCGCCAGGTCGACGCCGGTGGTCCGCTGGACGGCGACCCGGATCGCCTGGCGGGTGGCGGCGGCCTCCTTCACCAGGCCGGCGTCGAGCTGCTGCTGGTGGACGTCCCACGAGTGGGCGGCGACGGCGCCGAGCAGCTCGAACAGCTGCTGCTGGTCGCCGTCGGAGAGCCGCCGCACGCCGCGGTCGCGGGCGAGGGTCCGGCGGACGCCGAGCAGGAAGCGGCGGCCACCGGCGCGCTGGGCGGCGGTGGCGGCGCGGGTCTCGGAGGTCGGCGCCCGCTGGGCGTAGGCGAGCCACGAGACCAGGTAGTAGCCGGCGACGCCGTCGGCGAGGTTGCGGTTCGAGCCGCCGAAGCGGCGGACGAAGCCGCGGAAGCTGAGGGCGTAGCCGCCGCCGCGGATGCCCTCGCGCTCGACGACGACCCGGTACCAGTCGGGATCGCCGGCGGTCAGCAGCGGGACGAGCAGGTCGTTGGTGCGGGCGGTGACGGCGGCCCGCGGGACGAAGCGGAGGGTGCGCTGCTGGGCGAGGGTCGGGCGCGGAGCGGGACGCCACCAGGAGTCGATCAGCGAGGGGCCCATCACCTGGTGGGCGCTGGGCAGCGGCAGGCTGGGGATGGCGGCGACGGCCGCGCCGGGCGGCGCCGCGAGGACGGCCACGGTCGTGGTCAGGACCGTCGCGATCCCGATCGTCGTGCGCCTGCGTCCCCCGTGCCCCATCGCGTCCCATGGTCCCCGACGGGAGGGATTCCGCGTCGGGAGCGGGCGCTACCCGCGCCGCATCAGCCGCCCGACGGCGGCCATCAGCTCGTCGGTGCGATCGGCCTGCAGCTGCTCGCCGTCGGCCCCGATCACGCAGTGCCGCGCGTGGTCGTCCAGCAGCCCCAGCGCGACCTTGTCGAGCGCCGCCTGGATCGCCGAGATCTGGGTCAGGACGTCGATGCAGTAGCGATCCTCCTCGACCATCCGCTGGATCCCCCGGACCTGCCCCTCGATCCGCACCAGGCGGTCGGTGAGCTGCCCCTTGGTCGCGCTGTAGCCCCGAGTCGGCTTCGTGGTCGCCATGAGCTGATGGTATCAGTACCCCCGGGGGGTTCTTGGAGGTCGGCGGGGGCGGCGTCCACCCGCACCTTCCGGTCGCTCAGCGACCGGAACGTCACATCGGGCCGGCCCGTCCTACCCCCGGGGGGTATGCTACGGTTGTTCTGCAAGTACCCCCCGCCCGTACCATTCCAGGAGACGACATGAGCACCACCGAGCAGACCTTCACCGTCCAGGGCATGACCTGCGGGCACTGCGAGCTGTCGGTGCGGGAGGAGGTCCTCGAGGTCGAGGGCGTCGTCGCCGCCGAGGCCAGCCATCGCGACGGCCGGCTGGTCGTCCAGGGCACCGCCGGAGCGGACGCGATCCGCCGGGCGGTGGAGACCGCCGGATACCGCGTGGCCGCCTGAGCCGCGCGGGTCCACCACCCACCACCCCTCCCCTCCACCATGTCCGTTCCCGCCAAGCTGCTCGCCTTCGCCGCGCTGCTGGCCGCGACCTTCGGGATCGCGGTCGCCGCCGGTGCCGCCTTCGGCCCCGAGGAGACCACCAAGCCCGCCGCCGGTCACGGCGACATGGCCCGCGACGACCGCTCCGGGGACGACCACGGCGCCGCGGACGCCGACGCGATGCCCGCCGGCGAGCACGGCGGCAGCGGCGACGGCGGCCACGGCGCCGAGGAGCCCGGCGGCCTCTCCGCCGCCCAGGACGGCTACCGGCTGGCCCCCGCCACCACCACCCTGACCGCCGGCCGCCGGACGCGCTTCACGTTCCGGATCCTCGGTCCCGACGGCCGCCCCGTCCGCCGCGGCTACGAGCTCGAGTCCGAGCGCGAGCTGCACCTGGTCGTCGTCCGCCGCGACACCGGCGACTTCCTGCACCTGCACCCGACCCGCGCCGCCGACGGCACCTGGTCGGTCGACCTGCGGCTGCCGCGCGCCGGCGTCCACCGCGCCTTCGCCGACTTCGTGGTCGGCGGCAAGCGCCGCACGCTCGGGGTCGACCTCTTCGCCCCCGGCGACTTCCGGCCCGAGCCGTGGCCCGCGCCCGCCGCCGT
The DNA here is from genome assembly GCF_034096925.1 of Patulibacter defluvii. Classification (NCBI taxonomy): domain Bacteria; kingdom Bacillati; phylum Actinomycetota; class Thermoleophilia; order Solirubrobacterales; family Patulibacteraceae; genus Patulibacter; species Patulibacter defluvii. The sequence continues at coordinate 81,588 of NZ_JAWZSQ010000012.1, read as the reverse complement.
CGCCCGCGGCGAGGGCTTCGACGTCGCCCTGCCCGACGCCGCCCTCCACGCCGGCAAGTCCGCCGAGCTGGCCTTCGCCGTCCGCCGCGACGGGCGCGCGCCGGAGCTGGAGCCCTACCTGGGCGCCCGCGGCCACCTCGTCGCCCTCCGCGAGGGCGATCTGGCCTACCTCCACGTCCACCCCGAGGAGGGCGGCGGACCCGCCGGCGAGATCCGCTTCGCGACCGCCTTCCCCACCCCCGGCCGCTACCGGCTCTTCCTCCAGTTCCAGACCGAGGGCCGGGTCCGGACGGTGGCGCGTACCGTGGAGGTGGAGCGATGAGCGCGACCACCACCAACGAGCGGCTGGAGCTGCCGGTCCAGGGCATGACCTGCGCGTCGTGCGCCAACCGGATCGAGCGCAAGCTGAACAAGCTCGACGGGGTCGAGGCGACCGTCAACTACGCGACCGAGAAGGCCGCCGTCCGCTTCGACCCGGCGACCGTCGACCCGCAGCTGCTGCTCGACACGGTCGAGGCCGCCGGCTACCACGCGACCCTGCCCGCCGCCGCCGGCGCCGCCCCCGCGGACGTCGACGCGCCGGAGGACGACCCGACGCGCTCGCTGCGCCAGCGGCTGATCGGCTCGACGCTGCTGTCGATCCCGCTGCTGCTGATCTCGATGGTCCCGCCGCTGCAGTTCGACGCCTGGCAGTGGCTGGCCCTGCAGCTCGCCACTCCGGTCGTCTTCTGGGCCGGCTGGCCCTTCCACCGCGCCGCCTGGCAGAACCTGCGCCACGGCACCGCGACGATGGACACGCTGATCTCGCTCGGCACGCTGGCCGCCTGGACCTGGAGCGTCGTCGCGCTCTTCTTCCTCGGCGCCGGCGACCCGACGATGCGGATGCCCTTCGAGGTGGTGCTCGACCGCGGCGCCTCGACCGACCACATCTACCTGGAGGCGGCCGGCGTCGTGACGACGCTGATCCTGGCCGGCCGCTACTTCGAGGCCCGCGCCAAGCGCCGCGCCGGCGCCGCCCTGCGGGCGCTGCTGGAGCTGGGGGCCAAGGACGTCGCCGTGCTCGACGACGACGGCCGCGAGCGGCGGGTGCCGGTCGAGCAGCTGGAGGTCGGCGACCGCTTCGTCGTCCGTCCCGGCGAGCGGGTGGCCACCGACGGCACGATCGAGGAGGGCTCCTCGGCCGTCGACCAGTCGCTGCTGACCGGCGAGTCGCTGCCGGTCGAGAAGCACATCGGCGACGAAGTCGTCGGCGCCAGCGTCAACGCCGGCGGGCGGCTGGTCGTCCGCGCGACGAAGGTCGGGGCCGACACCGCCCTCTCCCAGATCGCGCGGCTGGTCGAGGACGCCCAGACCGGCAAGGCCCCCGTCCAGCGGCTGGCCGACCGGATCTCCGGCGTCTTCGTGCCGGTGGTGCTGGTGCTGGCCGTGGCCACGCTCGGCTTCTGGCTCGGGTCCGGCGACGGCGTCGCCTTCCCCTTCAGCGCCGCGGTCGCGGTGCTGATCATCGCCTGCCCCTGCGCCCTCGGCCTGGCGACCCCGACCGCGCTGCTCGTCGGCACCGGTCGCGGGGCCCAGCTCGGGCTGCTGATCAAGGGCCCCGAGGTGCTGGAGTCGACCCGCCGGATCGACACGATCGTGCTCGACAAGACCGGCACCGTCACCACCGGCCGGATGGAGCTGCAGGACGTCGTCCTCGCGCCCGGCGTCGACCGCGGCGAGGCGCTGCGGCTGGTCGGCGCGCTGGAGGACGCCTCCGAGCACCCGATCGCCCAGGCGATCGCCCGCGCCGCGACCGAGGCCAGTGGCGGCGCCCCGCTGCCCGCGCCGGAGTCGTTCGGCAACCGCGAGGGGCTCGGCGTCGAGGGCGTCGTCGAGGGCCGCGCGCTGGTCGTCGGCCGGCCGGCGCTGCTGGCCGAGTGGGCGATGCCGCTCGACGGCGAGCTGGAGCGGGCCCTGGCCGCGGCCCAGGCCGAGGGACGGACGGTGATCGCCGCCGGCTGGGACGGCGCCGCCCGCGCGCTGTTCGTGGTCGCCGACCGCGTCAAACCGACCAGCGCTGAGGCGATCGCGCGGCTGAAGGCGCTCGGCCTGCGCCCGGTGCTGCTGACCGGCGACAACCGCGCGACCGCCGAGGCGGTGGCGCGGGAGGTCGGGATCGACGAGGTGATCGCCGACGTGCTGCCGGCCGACAAGGACGCCGAGATCGCGCGCCTGCAGGCCGCCGGCCGGGTGGTGGCGATGGTCGGCGACGGGGTCAACGACGCCCCCGCGCTGGCTCGCGCCGACCTCGGCCTGGCGATCGGGACCGGCACCGACGTGGCGATCGAGGCCTCCGACCTGACGCTCGTCTCCGGCGACCTGCGGGGCGCGTCCGACGCGATCCGGCTGGCGCGGCGGACGCTGCGCACGATCAAGGGCAACCTGTTCTGGGCCTTCGCCTACAACGTGGTCCTGATCCCGGTCGCCGTCGCGGGGCTGCTGAACCCGCTCTTCGCCGGCGCGGCGATGGCGTTCTCCAGCGTCTTCGTCGTCTCGAACTCGCTCCGCCTGCGCTCCTTCCGGGCCGAGCGCGGCGACGCCCCGGCGAGCGCCTGAGCCGCCCCTCGGCCTCCCTCGCGCGGCGGATACAGTCGCGCGATGGAGGTCGAGGACGATCAGCGCCAGTCGCTGCTCGCGGCGGTCGCGCACCGGCTGCCGGACGTGGTCGCCAACGCCGCCCGGCGGGCCAAGCGCGAGCTGCCCGAGTACGAGCGGATCGACGAGCGGGAGATCGCCGCCGGGATCGCCGCCGACCTGGCCCGCGGGATGGCCGCGATGGTCGAGGGGCGGCCGCTGACCGACGACGAGCGCGCGGCGATGGGGACGATCGGCGACACCCGTGCCCGCCAGCGGGTGCCGATGGAGGCGATGCTGCGGGTCTACCGGTTCACGATCGACGAGATCTTCAGCCTGCTGTGGGAGGAGAGCCGCGACGGCCGGCTCGACCACGGCCAGGTGCTGGGCCTGATGCGCGACGTCTGGCGCTACGCCGACCCGATGATGGACGTGGCGGTCTCCTCGTACCGCCACCGCGAGCTGCGCCAGACCGTCGCCGACAGCCAGCGGCGGACGGCGCTCGTCCACAGCGTGTTGCTGACCCCGGGCGGAACCTCGTCGGCGGCGGCGCTGGCCTCGTGGGTGACCCCGGGCGGGCGCTTCGTGGCGCTGCGGGCCCGCCACCCCGACGGCGACGCCCGCGAGCTGCTGCTCGACCTGCAGGTCCCGGGCGCGCTGGAGGACGCGGCCGTGGCGCCGTACGAGGACGACATCGTCGGCTTCGCCGCGGCGCGGCCGACGATCGTCCCCGCGCCCGGGGTGGTGATCGGGGTCGGTCCTGCGGTCGCGCTCGGCGACCTGCCGCGGTCGTTCGCGATCGCGTCGCGGGTGGTGAAGACCGCCGCCGCGTTCGGACGCAGCGGGGTCCTGGCCCTGGCCGACCTGCCGCTGGAGGCGCTGGCGCTGGCCGACGCCGACGTCGCCGGCGAGCTGCTGGCCCGCTACGTCGCGCCGCTGGCCGGCGCCGGTGAGGTGCTCGACACGGTCCGGGCCTACCTGGCCCACGACCTGGCCGTCGAGCCGACCGCGCGGGCGCTGTTCGTCCACGCCAACACGGTCCGCAACCGGCTGCACCGCTACGAGCAGGCGACCGGCGCCTCGCTCCGCTCGCCCGCCGCCCTGACCGGGATCGAGCTGGCCCTGCGGCGCGCCGCCCTCGAGCAGCGCGCCGAGTGACGGGTCCCGGCGGAGCCGGGCTCAGTGAGGCGGCTCGCGCAGCTGCGCCTTGCTGAGCGCGTCCATCCGGTCGACGACCTGGCTGAAGGCCGCGGCGACCGGCCGCAGCGACGGCACGTGGACCTTGTCGATCGTGTCGAGGTCGTCGTACATGTAGACCGGGCCGGAGATCAGGCTGATCGTCGGCACGCCGCCGGCGCGGTAGATCGGGTCGGCGTCGGTCGGCATCCCGCCGAGGGTCGCGGCCGACAGCGTCAGGGTCCGGTCGAGCCCGTGCTCGGCGATCGCCTGGTTGACGATCGGCCAGGTAGCCAGGCCGGCGCCGCGGAAGACGCCGCGCGGCTCGGGCTTGTCGGTCACCAGCAGCCGGCCGTCCTTGACCCGGCCGTTGCGGGCGATGTGCTCGAGCGTCACGTTGGCGACGATGTCGTAGGGCGTGCTGCGCGCCCACAGGTACTTGCGGACGAACGCCTCGTGGCTCTGGTAGCCGGTGAAGTGGCTGTCGAAGGTGGTGAAGAGCAGCGTCTTGCGGCGGCGGCCGGCCGGCTCGGCGCCGAACCGCTTGGCCAGCGCCAGCACCTCGGCGGTGCCGGTGGCGTCCTCGACCGCGCCCGGGCCGATCGAGTCGTGGTGCGACTGGATCATGATCGTCTCGCGGCTGCTGCCGGGCAGGGCGCCGACGACGGTCCGGGCGGTGACGGCGCGGCGGTCGCCCTCGAGGTCGATCGTGGCCTGGCGCTGGCCGTCGCGCAGCCGCGAGCGGATCTGGGCCCCGACGCCGGCGGTCACCCACAGCCCGGGGACCGTCACCGGCTGCCGGCGGTAGTACTCGTTGTGGTACCGGTTGGAGTCGAAGTAGTCGGCCAGGACGCCGACGAAGCCGACCGCGCCGGCCGCCTGCGCGCGGTTCAGGGCCGTGACGTAGTTGGTCAGGTAGGGGTTCGCCTGGAGGACCGTCTCGGGCTCGGTGAAGAGGCTCAGCTGAGGGTCGAAGAGGTGCTCCATCACCAGCGCCAGCAGCAGGTTGGGAACCTGGAAGCGGAGGTTGAAGAGCACGATCTTGCCGCGCACGTCCTTGCCGCCGAAGCCGGACGCGTCGCCGTCGCCGACGTCGACCAGCTCGGCGCTGCGGCCGCCGGGGCCGGTCGAGAAGCGGCCGGTCCAGGTCGGCCCGCCGATGAACGAGTGCTGCGAGGGGAAGCTGTCGAAGGCGGTGCCGCCGACCCGCAGCCCGTGCCGCTCGGCCTGCCAGCGGTACGAGGTGGCCTCCTCGAAGTGGACGTCCTGGAGCCCGAAGCGGCGGAAGTGGTCGGCCACGTAGTCGGCCGCGCGGCGGCCGCCGGGGGTGCCGGTGCGGCGCGGCCCGAGGTCGACGAGGTCGGTCGTCCAGCCGAGGATCTCGGCGGTCGACGGCACGCCGGGCGCCGCCGGGGTCGGGGTCGCCGTCGGCGCCGCCACGGCCGTGCCGGTCACGAAGCCCAGCCCCACGACGGCGACCACCGTCGCCAGCAGCCAGCGCCCGATCGCGCCGGCGCCCGGCACCGTCCTCGTCCTCATCCCGCGTCCTCTCTCCGTCCCGGGCCCCATCGACCCGTTCGGCGCAGCCTGACGCGGGACGGGCTGTGACCGGCTCCCGCGCCGTGGCCGCCTGGTTGTGGGAGCGCACAACGGCGGCGGCGCGAGACTGACCGCCGTGCCGCGCCCGCCCCGGATCGCCCTCGTCGCCGCCCTGGCGGTCGCCCTGACGCCGGCCGCGACGGCCGGCGGATCGCCGGCCGCGATCCGCGACGCGCGGCTGGCCGCGGCCAGCGCCGGCGTCCACGGCCACGGGCGACGGCCGGTCGCCGTCGCCCCCGCCCCGACGTCCCCGCCACCGCTGGCCGGCCCGGCCGGCGACCGCTTCTACGTGCCGCCGGCGGCGCTGGTGCCTGGTCCGGCCGGCTCGCTGATCTGGTCGCGGCCGGCGACCGGCCTGGCGGCGCTGCCGGCGGCCGCCCGCAGCCGGCTGCTGCTCTACCGCTCGCGCAACCTGGCCGGGCGCCCGATCGCCGTCTCCGGCGTGCTGCTGGTGCCCCACGGGACGCCGCCGGCCGGCGGCTGGCCGGTGGTCTCGTGGCAGCACGTCACCACCGGCTCGGCCGACTCCTGCGCCCCCAGCCGGGTGACGCCGGAGAGCCCCGAGCGGGAGCGGATGACCCGCGGCGACGCGATCACCAGCCGGCTGCTGGCGGCCGGGATCGCGGTCGTCCGCAGCGACGGCGAGGGGATCGGCACGCCCGGTCCCCACCCCTACCTGGTCGGCCCGTCGCTGGCCCGCGCCCAGACCGAGATCGTGCGCGCCGCCCGCCAGCTGGAGCCGCGGCTGGCCCGCCGCTGGGTCGCGGCCGGGCACTCCGAGGGCGCGGTCTCGTCGCTCTTCAGCGCCAGCCTCGCCCGGCAGCTGGCGCCCGACCTGGACCTGCGCGGGGCGGCGGCCGCGGCGCCGGTGACGGCGATGCGGGAGACGCTCGACACGCTCCGCCACGTGCCGCTGTCGCTGCCGCCGCTGGACGCCATGACGGCGCTCGGCGGGCTGGTCGTGGCCGGGGTCGCGGACGCCGATCCGGCGCTCGGCCGGCTGGTCCGCGAGGGCGCGCTCAGCCCGCGGGCGACGGCGCTGCTGGCCCACGTCGAGCAGCGCTGCCTGGTCGAGCTGGGCCACTCCGACTCGTGGGGCGGGCTGGCGCCGGCGGCGATCCCCGGCCCGCGGTTCGCGGAGGCCCAGCCGCTGCTCTACCGCGCGCTCGACGCCAACGACGTGCGCCGGATCGACCTCGGGCGGACGCCGGTCCGGATCGACCACGGGCTGCTCGACCTGGTGGCGCCGTTCACCAACACGGAGGAGATCGTGCGGGTCCAGCGCGAGCGCGGCGCCGACCTGGAGTACGTCCGCCACCTGACCGCCAGCCACGTCGACATCACCGGCGACGGCCAGGCCGGCCCCGCGATGGTGGCCTGGATCGCCGCCCGGCTGGCGGCCCGCTGACCGCCCTCAGCCGGCCGCCGCGACCGCCGCGTCGTCGGCGTCGTCGGTCAGGCCGAGCGCCTCGGCCAGCTGCGTGCGCGAACGGATCCCGAGCTTGCCGTAGGCGTTGCCCAGGTGCACCTCGACCGTCTTGCGCGTCACCCACAGCGTCTCGGCGATCTCGCGATTGCCCAGCCCCTTGGTGGCCAACTCCGCCACCCGCCGCTCCGCCGGCGTCAGGCTCGACGGACCCCGCAACGCCGTCCGCCGCGGACGCGCCCCCGCCGCCGCCAACTCGTCCCGCGCCAACCCCGCCAACCGCGCCGCCCCCAGCTGATCGGCCGCCGCCAACGCCTCGCGCAACGGCTCGCGGGCCTCGGCGGTGCGGCGGGCGTGGCGCAGCAGCACGCCGAGCCGGAAGCTCGCCCAGGCCCGCTCCAGCGCCAGCGGGCTGCGGTCGAGCGCCGCGCCGGCCTCGCGCAGGGTGGCGATCCCGGCCTCGCCGCCCTGAGCCAGCCCGAGCGCCGCCAGCGCCATCCCGGTCGCCCCCGCCAGCCCACTGCGGCGGCCGAGGGCGACCTCCTCCTCGGCCAGCGCGACCGCCTCGTCGCGGCGGCCGGTCGCGGCCAGCAGCTCGACCAGCCGCAGGCCCGCGCGGCAGTTGCTGGGCGAGACCCAGCCGGCGTCGCGCTTCAGCTCCAGCGCCCGGCGCAGGTCGGCCTCGGCCTCCTCAGTGCGGCCGGTCAGCCGCCGGATCCGCCCGCGGCAGGCCAGCGTCGAGGGACCCGCCGAGGTGTAGAGCAGCGGCGTGTCGAGGCCGATCTCCTCGACCAGCGCCGCCGCCTCGTCGAGCTCGCCGCGCTCGACGAGGACGTCGCAGAGGACGCCGCCGATCGCCAGCCGGCCGAACGCGAAGCCGCCCTCGTCGGTCGCCGCCAGCGCCTCGCGGGCGGCGCCCTCGGCCGAGGCCAGCGAGCCGAAGCACCACTGGGTGATCGCGCGCCCGTTGCCGTTGTAGGCCCGCCCGAGCAGCGATCCGCGCAGCCGCTCCTCGCGGCCGGCCAGCATCAGCACCGGCTCGATCAGGTCCGCCCGCTCCAGGTGCCGGAGCCCGTGGACGGCCAGGTTCAGCAGCGAGTACGGCTGACCGGCGCGCAGCAGCGCCTCGTCGGCGACCGCCCGCCGCAGCAGCTCGACCGCCCGCGGGTCGTCGGGGGCGTGGGTGCTGAGGTCGTACGCCTCGTGCAGCAGCACCGCCGGCGCGCCGGGCGTGTCGCGACCGAACCGCTCCAGCAGCTGCCGGTGGCGGTCGGCCAGCGGCAGGCTGTAGAGCGTCGCCTCCAGCATCGACCCCCGCAGCCGGTCGGCCAGGCCCGGATCCTCGGCGGCCGCGATCCCGGCCTCCAGCGTCGAGAGCGCCGCGCCGGGGTCGGAGCCGACGAACTGGACGCTGGCGATCGCCGCGTAGGCCCGCGCGGCGAGGTCGCCGGACGCGCCCCCGGCCAGCGCCTGCTGCAGGTGCGGCATGCCCTCGGGCTCACCCAGCGCCAGCTCGCCCTCGCCGAGCGCGACCAGCAGCTCCAGCCGCGCCTCGGCGGCCGGCGGCTCGGCCAGCGCCCGGCGACGGTAGGCGACCGCGCTGGCCAGCCCGCCGCCGCGGGCCGCGGCGTCGGCGGCGGCGATCAGGGTCGACGCCACCCACGGGTCGGCGGCAGGGGCGGTCGCCAGCAGGTGCGGGGCCAGGTGCTCGGGCTCGACGCCGTCGTCGCCGAGCGCGCGGGCGACCGTGCCGTGGAGGACCGCCCGCTCGCCGGAGCGCATCGTCGCGCCGACCGCCTCGCGGACCAGCGGGTGGACGAAGGCCAGCTCGTCACGGGCCAGCACCTCGGCGACGGTCAGCCGGTCGAGCGCGCGGGTGGTGGTGGCCAGGTCGAGCCCGGCGACCGCGGCGATCCGCGGCGCCGTCGCCTGGCGGCCGAGCAGCGCCACCAGCTGGGCGACCCGGGCGGCGTCGGGGCCGAGGTCGGCCAGCCGCCGGCGGACGGTCGCGGCCAGGTCGCTGCCGGCGGTCCGCTCGACCTGGTCGGCGTCGGCGGCGACGCCCCGCAGGCCGCGCTCGCCGGCGCTGCGGGCGACCTCGTTCAGCAGCAGCGGGTTGCCGCCGCAGGCGCGGTGGACGGCGGTCACGAACGGCGGCTCGGGCGGCGCGCCGAGGGCCCGCTCGACCAGCGTCCCGACCGCCTGCGGCGACAGCGCCGCCGGTTGCAGCAGGCGCGCGCGGGGACCCTCCTCGATCGCCCCCAGCAGCACCTGCGGGGCGTCCGGCTCGCCGCTGCGGACCGTCGCGGCCAGCAGCACCGGCACTCCGTCGAGCCGCCGGCCGAGGAACTCCAGCAGCCGCAGCGACGGCTCGTCGGCCCACTGCAGGTCGTCGACCAGCAGCGCCAGCGGCCGCTCCTCGGCCAGGTTCGCGATCGCCCAGTAGAGCCCGTGGAGGACCGCGTGGCCGAGCGTCGCGTCGTCGGCCGGGGCGACCGGCCGGCCGCCGAGGACCGGCTCGGCGTGGCTGGCGTAGCCGCCCAGGATCCGGCCGCGGCGCTCGGGCGCGGCGCCGGCCAGCGCGGGCTCCAGCAGCTGGCGGGCGATCCCGAAGGCGAAGTCGCGATCGAGCCGCGAGGCGGTCGCCCAGTGGACGGCCAGCCCGGCCTCGACCAGCTGCGCGCGGGCCGTCCGCAGCAGCGCCGTCTTGCCCAGCCCGGCGGCGCCGGTGGCGATCAGCACCCGGCCGTCGCCGCCCGTCACCGCGTCGGTCGCGGCCCGGATCTCGGCCAGCTCGCGTTCCCGCTCCAGCAGCACCCCCGACCCTCCTACCCCTCACCCGGCGGCGCCGAACGCCACCGGGCGGCCTGAGCCGTGACCGGTCACTCGGCGCCCGTGGCCGCGACGGCCGGCTCGTCGGTGGTCGACCGCAGGCCCAGCGCCTCGGCCAGCTGCGTGCGCGAACGGATCCCGAGCTTGCCGTAGGCGTTGCCCAGGTGCACCTCGACCGTCTTGCGCGTCACCCACAGCGTCTCGGCGATCTCGCGATTGCCCAGCCCCTTGGTGGCCAACTCCGCCACCCGCCGCTCCGCCGGCGTCAGGCTCGACGGACCCCGCAACGCCGTCCGCCGCGGACGCGCCCCCGCCGCCGCCAACTCGTCCCGCGCCAACCCCGCCAACCGCGCCGCCCCCAGCTGATCCGCCGCCGCCAACGCCTCGCGCAACGGCTCGCGGGCCTCGGTCGCCTTGCGGGCCCGCCGCAGCAGCAGCCCCAGCCGGTAGCGGGCCCAGGCGCGGTCGAGCCCGAGCGGACTCTCGGCCAGGAGCTCCTCGGCCTCGCGCAGGGTCGCGATCCCCTCCTCGTCGCCGAGCGCCAGCCCGAGCGCCGAGAGCGCCACGCCGGTCGCCCCGGAGAGGCCGGTGCGACGGCCGCGCTCGACCTCCTCGCGGGCCAGCTCGACCGCCTCGTCGCGGCGATCGGTCGAGGCCAGCAGCTCGACCAGCCGGACGCCCGCGCGGACGTTGGTCGGCGAGATCCACTGCTCGTCGTTCTTCAGCTCGATCGCGCGCCGGAGGTCGGCCTCGGCCTCCTCCAGGCGGCCGTTGAGCCGCCGGATCCAGCCGCGGCAGGCCAGCGTCGCCGGCCCGGTGCTGGTGTAGAGGACCGGGGTGTCGAGCCCGATCTCCTCGATCAGCGCCGTCGCCTCCTCCAGCTCGCCGCGCTCGACCAGGACGTCGCAGAGGACGCCGCCGATCGCCAGCCGGCCGAACGCGAAGTCGGCCTCGATCGTGGCCTCCATCGCCTCGCGGGCCGCGCCCTCGGCCGAGGCCAGCGAGCCGAACGACCACTGGGTGATCGCCCGCGCGTGGCCGTTGTAGCCGCGGCCCATCAGCGATCCGCGCTCGCGCTCCAGCCGCCCGCCGAGGGTCAGCAGCGGCTCGACCAGGTCGAAGCGCTCCAGGTGGCGCATCCCGTGGACGGCCAGGTTCAGCAGCGAGAACGGCTGCCGCACCGCGACCAGCCGCTCGTCGCCGATCGCGCGCCGGATCAGCTCCAGCGCCCGCGGGTCGGCGGGGTCGCGCATCACCAGGTCGTAGCCCTGGTGGAGCAGCACGCTGGGGGCGTCGGGGATCTCGTTCCCGAACCGCTCCAGCAGCTGGCGGTGGCGGGAGCCGAGCTTGAGGCTGTAGAGCGTCGCCTCCAGCATCGACCCGCGCAGCCGGTCGGCTAGGCCCGGGTCCTCGGCCGCGGCGATCCCCGCCTCGAGCGTCGAGAGCGCGGCCCCGGGGTCGGAGCCGACGAACTGGACGGTGGCGATCGCCGCGTAGCAGCGGGCGGCGTGGTCGCCGCCGGCGCCGGCGGCCAGCGCGTCCTGCAGCCGCCGCATCCCCGACGCCTCGCCGACGGCCAGCTCGCCCTCGCCGAGCGCGATCAGCATCGGCAGCCGCTCGTCGTCCGGCGGCGGCTCGGCCAGTGCCCGGCGGCGGAGCGCGACGGCGCTGCGGTCGGCGCCCTCGCTGGCGGCGCTGTCGGCGGCCGCGGCCAGGGTCCGGGCCACCCACGGGTCGCCGGCCGGCTCGACGGCCAGCAGGTGCGGGGCGATCACGTCGGGGGCGGCGCCCTCGTCGGCCAGCCGCCGGGCGACGGCGCCGTGGAGCGCGGCCCGCAGGCCGGGGGCCAGCGTCGCCACGACCGCCTCGCGCACGAGCGGGTGGACGAAGGCGACCGCGTCGTCGGCCAGCACCTGGGCCGCGATCAGCAGGTCGATCGCGCGGGCGGTGGCCTGGGCGTCGAGCCCGGTGACGGCGGAGACGGCCGGGACGGTCGCCCGCCGGTCGAGGATCGCGATCGCCTGGGCGACCGTCGCCGCGGCGTCGCCGAGCTGGGTCAGCCGGCGGCGGATGGTGGCGGCCAGGTCGCTGCCGGCGGTCCGGCGAACCTGGTCGGCGTCGGCGTCGATCCCGCGCAGGCCGCGCTCGGAAGCGCTGCGGGCGACCTCGTTCAGCAGCAGCGGGTTGCCGCCGCAGGCCTCGCGCACGGTCCGCACGAAGCGCTCCTCCGGCGCCTGGCCGAGCCGCTCCTCGAGGACCGCGGCGACGCCCTGCTCGGAGAGCGCGTCGGGCTGCAGGACCAGCGCCCGGGGGCCGTTGCGCAGCGCCTCCAGCAGCTCCTGGGGGGCGTCGGGCTCGCCGGTCCGGACGCTGCCGGCGACCACGACCGGGACGCCGTCGAGCCGCCGGCCGACGAACTCCAGCAGCCGCAGCGACGGCTCGTCGGCCCACTGCAGGTCGTCGACGAAGAGCGCCAGCGGGCCCTCCTCGGCCAGGTTCGCGACCGCCCAGTAGAGCCCGTGGAGGACGGCGTGCCCGAGCGCGGCGTCCGCCGGGCCGGTCGGGGCGCCGCCGAGGACCGGCTCGGCGTGGCTGGCGTAGCCGCCGAGGATCCGCTCGCGCTGCTCGTCGGTGGCCGCGGCCAGCGCTGGCTCCAGCAGCTGGCGGACGACGCCGAAGGCGAAGTCGCGATCGAGTCGGGACGCCGTCGCCCATTGGACGGTCAGTCCCTTCGTGCCGGCGATCTCGCGGCCGGCGCGCAACAGCGCCGTCTTGCCCAGTCCCGCAGCGCCTTCGACGATGGCGACCCCGCCGTCACCGGCCGCGGCGCGTGCGACCAGGTCCGCGATCTCGTCCAGCTCCTCTTCACGTTCGAGCAGCGGCCGATCCCCCATGACGCTGGGCATCCTAGATGGTCGTACGCGCCAGGACGGCACCTCGTTCGGGGGGTCGTCCTCACCCGGGCCGTGAACATCAGGGTGATGGTTGGGGTCCGGCCCCCTGGACGCTCCCCGAGGGCGCTCCTAGATTGCCGATCCACGCCCCGAGGCCGCGGCCTCCACCGGTCGCGTTCCCCCGTGAACCGGTGGGTCCCATCTGGCGGACGCACACGCCGATTCAGCCGCGGCCTCGGGGCGTCTCCTCCCACTTCCATCCGTCCGTGACCGTGTCCACCCTCGACCGCCGCCGCCTGCCGGGCCTGCTGCTGCCCGGCGCCGCTGGCTACGACGACGCCCGCCGGGCCTGGAACCTGGCCGTCGACCAGCGGCCCGCCGCGGCCGCCGCGCCGACCAGCGCCGGCGAGGTCGCCGAGCTGGTCCGGGCCGCCGGCCGCGCCGGGCTGCGGGTCGCCGTCCAGGCGACCGGCCACGGCGCCCGCGCGCTCGGTCCGCTCGACGAGGCGCTGCTGGTACGGACCGGCGGCCTGCGCGGGGTCCACGTCGACCCCGCCCGCCGCCGGGCGCGGGTCGCCGCCGGCGCCTGCTGGGGCGAGGTGACCGCCGCGGCGGCCGAGCACGGCCTGGCCGCGCACGCCGGCGCCGCCGACGACGTCGGGGTGGTCGGCTACCTGCTCGGCGGCGGGATCGGCTGGCTCGCGCGCCGCTACGGGCTGGCGGCCGAGGACGTCGTCGCGATCGAGCTGGTGACGGCCAACGGCGCGCTGGTGCGGGTCGGCGCCGACGACGAGCCGGAGCTGTTCTGGGCCCTCCGCGGGGGTGGCGGCGGGCTCGGGGTGGTGACCGCGGTCGAGCTGCGGCTGCACCCGATCGTCGCCGTCCAGGCCGGTGCCCTGATCTGGCCGGCCGCGCGCACCGGCGAGGTGCTGCGGGCCTGGCGCGGCTGGTGCGCGACCGTCCCCGACGAGATCACCTCGGTCGGCCGCGTGGTCTGGCTGCCGCCGGCCGCAGCGGCCGAGGGCGGCCATCCGATCGAGCGGCTGGGCCCGGGAGCGTTCGTCGTCGTCGAGGTCGCCTGCCTGGCGGCGGCCGAGAGCGCCGACCCGCTGCTGGCCCCGCTGCGGGCGCTCGACCCGGCGCTCGACACGGTCGCGACCGTCGGCGCGCCGGCCCTCGGGGGCCTGCACATGGACCCGAGCGGGCCGACGGCGTTGCTCAGCGACCACGTGCTGCTCGACGAGCTGCCGGACGCCGCGCTCGACGCGCTCGCCGGCGCCGTGCTCGACGCCGGCGGCTCGCCGCTGGCCTCGGTCGAGCTGCGGCAGCTGGGCGGGGCGCTGGCGGTCCCGCGCGCGGACCACGGCGCGCTCGGCACGATCGACGCCGCGTTCGCGCTGCTGGCGGTGGCCCACGTCGCGGCCGCCGACGACGCCGCGACCCGCGCGGCCGAGCGGCGGGTGGCCGAGGTCGCCGCCGCGGTGGCGCCCTGGGGCCAGGGCCGCCGCTACCTGAACTTCGCGGACCGCGCCGAGGACTCGGCGCGCGCCTTCCGCGACCAATCGTTCCGCAGGCTGCAGGCGGTCAAGGCCGCCTGGGACCCGCAGAACGTGTTCCTCGCCGGTCATGGCCTGGCCGCGACCGGCTCGAGGAGCAGCCCGGGGGGGCACCAGCCCGGGGGGGCTCCGTAGCGGCGCCGCGCTCAGCCGAGCGCGGCGCCGCGCGAGCGCACCTCAGGTCGGCAGCGGCCCACCGGCCGCGGCGACCAGCGCCCCGACGGCGCCGGCCCCGAGCAGCGTCGTCACCACCCCGCCCCGCAGCACCAGCAGCACGACCACGGCGGCGGCCAGCAGGCCGGCCTGCCACGGCTCGCCGATCGCGGCCGCCAGCGGCACCGCGGCGCCGAGGATAGCGCCCAGCGCCGCCGGTCCGGCGCCGTCGAGGAAGGCCCGCACGCGCGCGTCGCCGCGCAGCCGCTCCAGCCGCCGGCCGCCGAGCAGGACGACGGCGAACGAGGGCGAGAAGGCGACCACCGCCGCCAGCAGCGCCCCGCCGATCCCGGCCGCCGCGTAGCCGACGGCGGAGACGGTGTGGACGACCGGGCCGGGCGTCACCTGGCCGAGCGCGACCGCGTCGAGGAAGCGGGCGGCGCTCATCCAGTGGTGGTGGTCGACGGCGTCGGCCTGCATCAGCGGCACGATCACGAAGCCACCGCCGTAGGAGAGCGCGCCGACCTTCAGCGCCGTCCAGGCGAGCGCGCCGAGGCCGCCGGCGCCGACCGCCGCCGCGGCCAGCAGCGGCCAGGCGTGGAGGCCCAGCCGGCCGGACCCGCCGGGCGCGCCCGACGCGCCGTCGCCGGCCGGCCGTGGCGGCCGCCGGACGGCCAGCTCGGCCGCCCCGCAGGCCAGTAGCACCAGCACCAGCCACGGCCCGGCGACGACCGCCGCGATCGCCCCCAGCGCGACGTAGGCCAGCCAGCGGACGCGGCGGTCGCCCGCGGCCCGGGTCCAGCTCGGGCCCAGCAGCCCCCAGCCGGCGTGGAGCGCGATCGCGGCCACCACCGCGCCGGCCCCCGCGCCCGCGCCGCGCAGCCAGGCGGGCGGCGCGTCGGCCAGGAAGGCGGCGGCGAGGGCGACGATCAGCAGCAGGCCGGGGAAGACGAAGGCGAGCCCGCCGACCAGCGCCCCGGCGGCGCCCCGCAGCCGCCAGGCGCAGAGGATCGAGAGCTGGGTCGAGCCCGGGCCCGGCAGCAGGTTGGTGATCGCGACGGCGTCCTCGAAGGCCTCGGCGTCGATCCAGCCGTGGCGCTCGACCACCGTCTCGCGCAGCATCGCGACGTGGGCCGGCGGCCCGCCGAAGCCGAGGCAGCCGATCCGCCCCCACGCGCGGCCGATCGCGGCCAGCGACGGGTCGGGGCGGTCGGCGATCGGCATGGCGGGCGACGCTAGAGCACGGCCGCGGCGCTCCGGTTGCCGTTCGGTTGCCGCCGCCCACCGGCCGCGACAGAACCAGCGGTTATGCCTGGAACGGTCGGGCGCCCGGCGGGCCCGGACGCCCTCCTGCCACGATCGCGCCCGCGGACGGCCGGCCCCGGCGGTTCGCGGCGGGAGACGGGTCGCCGGCTGGCCATGCCCTCCCGGCACCGACCGACGAGGAGGCCGCTTGGCGCATCGCCCACCCCCGCCCCCGCGCCCCGACGCGCCAGCGTCGCTGCGCGGCAACCGCCCGTTCCGGCTGCTGTGGTGCTCGAACCTGCTCTTCTTCGGCGGGATCTGGACCCAGACGCTGGTGCTCGGCTGGCTGGTCTTCGACACCACCGGGTCGGAGCTGCTGGTGGCGATCTTCACCGCCGCCCGGCTGGCGCCGCTGCTGCTGGGGCCGCTGGCGGGCGCGCTGGCCGACCACCACGACCGGGTGCGGCTGCTGGTGGTCGCCTGCGGCTGGGCGCTGGCGGCGACCGTGGCGCTGGCGCTGCTGGTCTCGCTCGACGCGGCGCCCTACGGCGCGCTGCTGGTCGGCGGGCTGGCGATCGGGATGGCCCACTCGCCGTCGCAGCCGGCCCGCTCGGCGCTGGTCCTCGACCTGGTCGGCCGCGAGCGGCTGAGCACCGCCAACGCCTGGAACTCGATCGCCCTCAGCGCCACCCAGGTCGCCGGCCCGGCGATCGGCGGGGTCCTGATCGGCGCGGTCGGGGCGGCGACCGCGCTCTGGATCTCCGGTGCCTGGTACGCCGTCTCGCTGCTCCTGCTGCTGCCGCTGCGCGACCGCGGCGGGGCGGCGGCCGCGGCCGGGCCGCGGGCGGCGGAGTCGCTGCTGGCGATGGTCGGCGGCGGCCTGCGGGCGATCTCCCGCAACCGGATCGCCGTCGCGGTGCTGCTGATCACCGTCGCGGCGAACATCTTCCTGTGGTCGGTCTCGCAGGCGTTCATGCCGGTCTTCGCCGCCCGCTCGCTCGACCTCGACGCCGCCGGCCTCGGCTGGCTGCTGACCTGCGCCGGCGTCGGCGGGCTGATCGGGTCGGTGGTCGTCGCCGGGCTCGGCGACTTCCGCTTCAAGGGCGGCCTGTTCGTCTTCGGCACGGTCGCCTGGGGGCTCCTGTGGGCGCTCTTCGCCCTCTCCCACGACGTCGCCGTCGCGTTCGCGCTGATGGTCGGGATCGGGGCCACCGGGGCCTCGTTCGGCGTCCTCCAGACCACGCTGCTGCTGACCGCCACCGAGCCCGCCGTCCACGGTCGCGCGCTCGGCCTCCAGGAGCTGGCGATCGGGATGATCCCGCTCTCCTCGCTGGTGCTGGGCGTGCTCGCCGACCGCCACGGCGTCGGGCCGACGACCTTCGTCAGCGCGCTGCTGTTCGTCGCGGTGCTGCTGGCGCTGAGCGCCTGGGCCCCGCAGCTGATCCGCTACCGCGGGACGGCGCCGCCGCTGGCCCAGCTCGCGAACGAGCGCCAGGCGACCTCGGGGTAGCGGGCCCGCACGGCGGCGACGTCGATCCCGTAGCCGGTCTCGGTCAGGAAGCGGTACATCGCCCCGAGGTCGTGGCTGCGGGCCTCGACCTCGGCCAGCGGGCGGCGCTCGAAGCGGGCCCCGAGCGCGGCGGCCATCTGCTGCGGGGTCGGGGCGTCGCCGGCCAGCTCGACCCGGGCGCCGAGGTGCTCCTCGCGGCGGCTGGCGATCGCGGCGGCGGCGGCGGCCAGGTCGTCGAGCGCCAGCTGGTGGAGCGGGGCGTCGGCCGGCAGCGCCAGCGACAGCACCGGGTCCGGGCCCTCGGGGCGGGCGACGTTCTCGTAGAAGTAGCTCGGCGCGACGATCGTCCAGGGGACGTCGGCCGCCCGCAGCCGCTGCTCGATCCGGGCCTTGCTCTCGAAGTGCGGGACCGGCGCGCGGCCGGCGGAGGCGACCGAGGCCAGGATCAGCCACGGCAGCCGCGAGGCCTCGGCGGCGGCGACGATCGCCTCGCCCTGGGCGACCTCCGCGTCGGCGCCGTCGCCGAACGGGGTCGTGACCGCGTAGACCGCCGCCGCGCCGGCGAACGCCGCGCGCAGCCCGTCGACGTCGGTCAGGTCGCCGCGCCGCAGCTCGACGCCGTCGGCGGCCAGCGCCCGCGCCCGCGGCGCGTCCGGGTCGCGGACCAGCGCCGCGACCTGGTGGCCGGCCGCCCGCAGGCCGCGCAGGACCGCACCGCCCTGGGTGCCGGTCGCCCCGGTGACGAGGATCGGCCCGCTCATCGCGGCGCCGTCGTCCCGCGGACCACGCTGCCGAGCCCGGCCCAGGCGAAGGTCAGGTGGTACTCGACGACCTGCTCGCGGGTCAGGTGCGGGTTGCGCCGCCACCAGCGCGCCAGCTCGACCCCGCTGCCGTTGAGCCCCTGGGCGAAGGCGTCGATCGACTGGGCGTCGATCCCCGGCGCGGTCTGGGCCAGCAGCGCGCCGATCACCGAGGCGGTGGTCTGGCGCAGCTCGAGCGCGCCGTCGGCCGCCGGGCCGGAGACCGGCATCCCGTTGCCGAACAGCACGTCCCACTCGCGGCCGTTGTCCTCGACGAACCGGAAGTAGGCGTCGATCCCCGCCCGCAGCTGGCCCTCGGCGTCGTCGTCGGGGTCGATCGCCTCGGCCAGCTGCTGCTCCAGCTGCTGGCGGGCGCGCCGCAGGCAGGCCAGGTAGATGCCGTCCTTCGAGCCGTAGTGCTTGTAGACCACCGGCCGCGTGATCCCGGCGGCGGCGGCGATGTCGACGATCGAGGTCGCCTCGTAGCCCTGCTCGGCGAAGACGCTGAGCGCGGTGTCGAGCAGCTGCTCCTCGCGCAGCGCCCGCGGCACCTGGCCGTTCGGGTGCCCGCCGACCGAGGCGATCGGCGCGGCGGTCCGGCGGCTGCTCATCGAGGCTCCCGCGAAGGTTGCACCCGTGCAACGTTAGCGCCGGCCCCGACGGACGGCCGTACGCGCCAAGACGCGACCGGTGGTAGGTTCGCCGGCGGGAGGTCCGCGCACTGGGCGCGGGCGCAGAGGGAGCTGTGCGATGAGCGGGATCGGGAGGGGACGCGCCGTGCGCGCGGGGCTGCTGCTGGCGGCGACCGCGGCGGCGACCGGCGTGGGCGTCAGCAGCGCGGCGGCGGCCGACCTGCCGGTGCCGGTGCGGGTGGTCGAGGGCCCGATCGAGCGCAAGGACGGCTACAGCGTCCAGCCGCTGATGTTCACCGTCCGGGTCGGCGTCGGCGACGTCCAGACCTGCCAGCTCGAGGCCGAGCTGTTCCGCCCGAGCTCGGCCACGGCGGCCCGTCCGGCGCCGGCGATCATGATCACCAACGGCTTCGGCGGCAACGTCGCCGGCGAGCGCTCGCAGGCCGCCGGCCTGGCCCGCAAGGGCTACGTGACGCTGCCGTACTCCGGCCTCGGCTGGGGCAACTCGGGCTGCAAGATCACCCTCGACGACCCCGACTACGACGGCCGCGCCGCCAGCGCGCTGCTCTCCTACCTGGGCGGGGCCCGCGTGCCCGGCGGCCGCCCGGTCGACTTCGTCCGCCGCGACCAGAAGGCCCACGACGGCACGGTCCGGCCGAACGACCCGCGCTCGGGGATGATCGGCGGCTCCTACGGCGGCCAGATCCAGTTCGCCACCGCCGGCGTCGATCCCCGGCTCGACACGATCGTCCCCCAGAACACCTGGAACGACCTCCGCTACGCACTGGCGCCGAACAACGCCGACCTCCGGCCCGGCGTCCAGTCGGCCGAGCCCGGCGCGCTGAAGCTGCTCTGGAGCCTGGGCTTCTTCACGATGGGCCTGGTCAACGGGGTCAACGGGCTGACCGTCGATCCCGGCCAGCGGGCGCTCGTCTGCCCCGGCTTCGACCTCCAGCTGTGCGCCGCCGCCGGCGCCGCGCTCGTCCAGGGCTACCCGCCGACCGGGCTGGCGCGGATCCTCCGCCACGCCTCGGTCGCCGACTACGTGCAGCGGATCCGGATCCCGACGCTGCTGGCGCAGGGCCAGGAGGACTCGCTCTTCAACCTCCAGGAGTCGGTCGCCACCTACGACGCGCTGCGGGCCCAGGGCGTGCCGGTGAAGCTGATCTGGCACCACGCCGGCCACAGCGGCGGCCGCGTCCCCGGCGAGCAGGACGTCTCGTTCCGGACCCCCGCCTACGAGAGCACCGCCTTCCTGGACTGGTTCGCGCACTGGCTGAAGGACGACCCGAAGGTCCCCTCGCTCGACTTCAGCTACTTCCGCGAGTGGGCCCCGTACCGCGGCGACGCGACGCCGGCCTACGCCCGCTCGGCCAGCTTCCCGCCGCCCGGCCGGACCGCCGCCTACTCGCTCTCGGCCGACGGCACGCTGCAGCCGGAGGGGGCACCGACGAAGACCGGCGACCCGAGCTTCCTGACCACCGTCGCCGGGCTGCCGACCGGTCTCACGACCTTCAGCCTCTTCGAGCTCGGCTCGCAGCCGGTCGACTTGCCGGGCACCTCGACCAGCTTCACCAGCGCGCCGCTGACCGCCGACACCGACGTGGTCGGGATCCCGACGGTGCGGCTGCGGATCAACCCCGGGCTGGCCGGCGTCACTGGCGCGCTGCTCGGCGAGCTGGGCCAGGCCGTCGTCTTCGTGCGGCTGGAGGATCTGCATCCGGACGGCACGGTCGAGCTGCCGGCCGAGCAGACCGCGCCGGTGCGGGTGCCGACCGACGGCCGCCCGATCACCGTCAGCCTGCCGGGGATCGTCCACCGCTTCCCGCGCGGCCACCGCTTCCGGCTGGTCGTCGCCGGCGGCGACCTGGCCTTCCGCGGGTCGACGGTGCCGACGCCGGTCTCGATCAGCCTCCAGCCGGGCGTGCCGTCGCCGCTGCGGATCCCGGTGGTGCCGCTCGCCGACCAGCGGCCGACCGTCCGCGCCGCGCTGCCGACCGCTCCCGGCGCCGCCGCCAGCCGCGCGCGCCCGCGGGTGACGCGGATCCGGCTCGCCGCCCGCCGGCTGTCGCTGCGCGTCTCCTCGCCGGCGACCGTCCGGGTGGCGATCGCCCGCCGCGGCGTGCGGCGGGTGCGGAGCGGCGGCCGGGTCCGGACCCGCACCAGCTGGCGGACCGTGCGGCGGCTCTCGGCCACCGCGCCGCGGCGGGCGACGACGATCCGGCGCACGCTCCGGCGGCTGCCCGCGGGCCGCTACCGGGTGACCGTCCGCGCCACCGGCCGCACCAGCGGCCGCACGCGGACGGTGCAGGCCCAGCGGACCGTCCGCCGCTAGGCCGGGCCGGAGCGGCGCGGGCCTCCGCGCCGCTCACACGGCTCTCACAATGCTGCGGGAAGATGGCGGCCATGACGGTCCTGGTCGTCGACGACGAGCCGGCGGTCCGCACGGCGCTCGAGCGGGTGCTGCACCACGAGGGCTACGCGGTGCGGCTGGCCGCCGACGGGATCGAGGCGCTCCAGCAGCACGCGGCGACGCCGGCCGACGTGCTGCTGCTCGACGTGATGATGCCCGGCTGCGACGGGCTCGAGGTCTGCCGCCGGCTGCGGGCGGCCGGCGACCACGTGCCGGTGCTGATGCTGACCGCCCGCGACCAGCTCGGCGACCGCGTCGACGGGCTCGACGCCGGCGCCGACGACTACCTGCCGAAGCCGTTCGAGCTCGACGAGCTGCTGGCCCGGCTGCGGGCGCTGCTGCGGCGCTCGCAGTGGGACGCCGACGGCGACGAGGGCGACCGGCGGCCGCTGCGGGTCGACGACCTGACCCTCGATCCGCGCGCCCACGAGGTCGCCCGCGGCGAGCGCCCGATCGAGCTGACCCGGACCGAGTTCCTGCTGCTGGAGCTGTTCCTCCGCCACCCGCGGCAGGTGCTGACCCGCGAGCAGATCTTCGAGGCGGTCTGGGGCTACGACTTCGGCCCGACCTCGAACGCGCTCCAGGTCTACGTCGGCTACCTGCGGCGCAAGCTCGAGGCGGAGGGCGAGCCGCGGCTGCTGCACACGGTCCGCGGGGTCGGCTACGTGCTCCGATCCGCGAGCGCCGGATGAGCCTCCGCCGCCGCCTGGTGCTGCTGACCGCCGGCGCGGTCTCGCTGGCGATCGTGCTGGCGTCGGTGGTCACCTACGCGGTCGTCCGGGGCAACCTCCGCGACCAGGTCGACACCGCGCTCAAGCAGCTGGCCCCGCAGGTGACGGTGGCCCCCGCGCTGCCGGCGACCGCCGACGCCCCGCTCGACCCGCGGGCCGTCGACGGCGCGCTGTCGCCGCCGAGCGCGACCACGGGGGCCCGCCGCGCGGGTCGCACCGCCGTCCGTCCCGAGGCGGCGCTGCGGCTGCTCGATCCCAAGGGCCGGCGGGCCGACGACCCCGCCGGCGAGCGGGCCTGGCGCAAGGCGCTCGACGCGCTCAGCGCCGAGGTCGAGCGGGTCGGCGGCGAGCCCGGCAAGCCGATCACGCAGCTGCGGATCCGCGTCCCCCGCGACGAGCTGGGCGGCGCCAGCGGGGTCGCCCAGGTGGTCACGCCGACCGGCGACGTGGTGGTCAGCACGATGGCGGCGCCGATGCTGCCGGTCGACGGCGCCGCCCGCGCGGTGGCCCGCGGCGACGACGAGCTGCTGCTGCGGGACGAGACCGTCCGCGGCCGCCACGTGCGGGTGCTGACCGTCCGCGACGGCTTCGGCGGCGCGCTCCAGGTGGCGCGGCCGCTGACCGAGGTCGACGACGCGCTCGCCCGCCTGCGCTGGATCCTGCTGGCCGTCTGCCTCGGCGGGCTGGTGGTCGGCGGCGGGCTCGGGCTCGGCGTCTCGCGGGCGACGGTGCGGCCGGTCGCGCGGCTGACCGACGCCGCCGAGCAGGTGACGGAGACCGGCGACCTGGGCCACCGGATCGATCAGCCCGGCGAGGACGAGCTGGGGCGGCTGGCCCGCTCCTTCAACCGGATGCTGGGCGCGCTGGAGGCCTCGCGCGACGCCCAGCGGGCGCTGGTGGCCGACGCCTCGCACGAGCTGCGGACCCCGCTGACCAGCGCGCGGGCGAACATCGAGCTGCTGCAGCGGGCGCCCGACCTTCCGGCGGACGAGCGGGCGACGGCGCTCGGCGACGTCCGCCGGCAGCTGGAGGAGCTGACCGTGCTGGTCGGCGACCTGGTCGACCTGGCGCGCCCGCGCGAGCAGCTGGTCGACGAGCCCGAGGAGCTCGACCTCGACGCGCTGGTGGCCGACGCCGTCGCCCGCGCCCAGCGCAACGCGCCGCGGGTCCGGTTCGCGCTTGAGCGGGCGCCGACCGTCGTCCGCGGCTCGCGGATGCGGCTGACGCGGGCGGTCTCCAACCTGCTCGACAACGCGGCCAAGTTCAGCCCCGACGGGGCGACGGTGGAGGTCGACGTGCGCGACGGGACGGTCACCGTCCGCGACCACGGCCCCGGCGTCGACCCCGGCGACCTGCCGCACGTCTTCGACCGCTTCTGGCGCGCCCCCGCCGCCCGCGGCCTGCCCGGGTCGGGGCTGGGGCTGGCGATCGTCCGCCACGTCGCCGAGGGCCACGACGGGCGGGTCGAGGCGGCCAACGCCGCCGGCGGCGGGGCGCTGCTGCGGCTGACGCTGCCGACGGTCGCGGCGCCGTCCTCAGCGGATTCCTAGGCGCCGCTCACGAGCGTCCTCGGCGCGGCTCATCGTCTCCTCACCCGCGGGCGGTGGGATCGGGCGACGATGCAGCTCCTCCGCACGACCCCCACCCCCGCGCGGCTGGCGCGGCTTGCCGCCGTCGCGCTCTGCGCGGCCACGCTGGCCGCCTGCGGCGCCGACGCCAAGGACGACCCGACCGCCCAGGCCGACCGCGCCTACGACGGCGCGCTGAAGTTCGCCAAGTGCATGCGCGAGCACGGCGTCGACATGCCCGACCCGAAGCGCCAGGGCAACGGCGGGATCGCGATCACCTCGAAGCGGGCCGGACGCGACGGCCCCGACGACGGCAAGATGCAGGCCGCCGACAAGGCCTGCCAGAAGTTCCTGCAGGAGGGCGCCGGGCCGCCGCCCTCCCCCGCCGAGCAGGCGAAGATGCGCGACCGCTTCCTGCGCTACACGCGCTGCATGCGCCAGAAGGGCGTCGACATGCCCGACCCGCAGTTCAGCGGCGACGGCGCGGTGACGATGCGGATCGGCGGACCGAAGGGCAAGGCCGGCGGCGGCCCGCGGCCCGACTCGCCGCGCTTCAAGCGGGCCGACGAGGCCTGCCACGAGCTTCTCGGCGAGGGCCCCGGCGGGGCGAAGCCGGCGATGGCGGTCGGGAGCGAGCCGTGAGCCTGTCCGACGCCGGCGGTCGGCTGGAGGCGCCGACCGCCGCGCTGCGGGTCGAGGACGAGCCGCCGACGGCGCTCCCGGAGGACGGCGGTCCGCCGGTGCCGGCGCTCGACGACCCGGGCCCCGGCCCGCGCCGTGGCCGCCGGGTGGCCGCCGTCGGCGCGCTGCTGCTGGCCGCCGGCGGGGCGGCCTGGCTGCTGACCCGCGACGGCGCCCCGCCGCCGGCGGCCGCGACCGCCCGCGGGGTGGCGACCGGTACCGCGACGGTCGAGCGCCGCGACCTGGTCGACCGCCAGGACGTCGACGGCACGCTCGAGTTCGCCGGCGCCCGCGATGTCGCTGCCCCCGCGACCGGCACCGTGACCCGGATCGCGGCCGAGGGCGCGGTGCTCGGCCGCGGCCGCTCGCTGGTCTCGATCGACGGCCGGCCGACGGCGATCGTGATGTTCGGGGCGCTGCCGATGTACCGCGACCTTGGGGCCGGGGTCTCCGACGGACCCGACGTCCGCCAGCTCCAGCGCAACCTGATCGCGCTCGGCCACGATCCCTACCGCGCGATCGTCGCCGACGGCGAGTGGTCGGCCGCGACGACCGCCGCGGTCCGCCGCTGGCAGGACGCGCGCGACGTCGAGCAGAGCGGCCGGGTGGCGCTCGGCGAGCTGCTGTTCGCCGACGGGCCGATCCGGGTCGGCAGCCACGCGGCCGCGGTCGGCGACCACGTCAGCGGGCCGACCGCCGGCGGCGACGGGTCGGGTGGCGGCGGTGGCGGGAACGGCGGCGAGGGCGCGGGCAGCGGCTCCGGCGGCGGGGCGCTGACCGCGATCTCCAGCACCCGCCGGGTCGTCAGCGGGCGGCTCGACGCCGGCCGCCAGGGATCGGTCGACCGCGGCGACCGGGTCGAGGTGACCCTGCCCGACGGCGACGTCGCCCGCGGCGTCGTCGAGCGGGTCGGCCGGGTCGCCCGCGCCGGCCAGGAGGGCGGCGACGCGACCGTCGCGCTGCGGGTGCGGCTGCGCGGACGGCTGGCCCGCAGCAGCGGGCTCGACCGGGCGCCGGTGACGATCTCGGTCGCCACCGAGGCGGCCCGCGACGCGCTCAGCGTGCCGATCACGGCGCTGGTCGCGCGCGGCGGCGGCCGCTACGCGGTCGAGCGTCCCGGCGGTCGGCTGGTGGCGGTCGAGACCGGCGTCTTCGCCGACGGCTACGTCGAGATCGACGGCGCGCTGCGACCCGGCGAGCGGGTGGTGGTGCCGCGATGAGCGCCGTCCTCGCCCTCGACGGCGTCGGCAAGACCTACCCCGGCGGCGTCCGCGCGCTCGACGACGTGACGCTGCGGATCGACGCCGGCGAGCTGGCCGCGGTCGTCGGCCCCTCGGGCTCCGGCAAGTCGACGCTGCTGCACATCATGGGCACCCTCGAACGGCCGAGCAGCGGCCGGGTGCGGCTCGACGGCCACGACGTGGCGACCCTCGGCGACCGCGCCCTCGCCGCGCTGCGGGCCCGCCGGATCGGCTTCGTCTTCCAGCAGTTCTTCCTGCTCGACGGGGTCACCGCGCTGGAGAACGTCGCCCACGGCCTGCTCTACACCGCGACCCCGGCCCGCGAGCGGCTGGCGGCGGCGCGGATCGCGCTCGAGCGGGTCGGGATCGGCCGCCGCGCGCTCCACCGCCCGAACGAGCTGTCCGGCGGCGAGCGCCAGCGGGTGGCGATCGCGCGGGCGCTGGTGGCCCGACCGGCGATCGTCTTCGCCGACGAGCCGACCGGCAACCTCGACTCGCGCTCGGGCGCGGCGGTGGTCGCGCTGCTGCGGGCGCTGAACGAGGCCGGGACGACGATCGTGGTCATCACCCACGACGGACAGCTCGCCGCCCAGCTGCCGCGGCGGGTCACGATCCACGACGGGCGCCTGGTGGAGGACGCGTCGTGAGGGGCGGCCTGCTGCCCGCCGACGTCCTGCGGGTCGCCGCGGCGGGGCTCCGCTCGCGGCGGGTGCGGACGCTGCTCTCGGCGCTCGGGATCGCGATCGGGATCGCCAGCCTGGTGGGCGTCCTCGGGCTCTCCGCCTCCTCGCGCGAGGGCCTGGTGCGCCAGCTCGACGCGCTCGGCACCGACCTGCTGACCGCCGCGCCCGGCCAGACGCTGGGCGGCGACGACGCCACGCTGCCGCTGACCGCCGCGGGCTCGATGCGGCGGATCGCCGGCGTCGCGCGGGTCTCGACCGTCCGCGGCCTCAACGACGCGACCGTCCGCCGCAGCGACCGGATCGACCCCGACGAGACCGGCGGCCTGAGCGTCCAGGCCGCCGATCCCTCGCTGCTGGCGACGATGCGGGGCCGGATGCTGCGCGGCCGCTTCCTCAACGCCGCCAACGCCCGCGGGCCGGCGGTGGTGCTGGGCGCGGTCGCGGCCGAGCGGCTGGGGATCGACCGCCCCGGCCGGCCGGTCTACATCGCCGGCCGCTGGTACGCGGTGATCGGGATCATGGCCTCGCTGCCGCTGGCGCCCGACCTCGACCGCTCGGCCCTGATCGGCTACGACGCGGCGGCCCGCTACCTGGGCGCCGAGCGCTCGGCGACGCTGGTCTACGTGCGGGCCGCGCCGGCCGCGGTCGCGCGGGTCGCGAGCCTGCTCGCGGCGACCGCCAACCCGGCCAACCCGGAGGAGGTCGACGTCAGCCGGCCCTCCGACGCGCTCGCCGCCCGGGCCGCCGCCGACGACGCCTTCACCGGGCTCTTCCTCGGGCTCGGGGCGGTGGCGCTGCTGGTCGGCGGGATCGGGATCGCGAACACGATGGTGATCTCGGTCCTGGAGCGGCGCAGCGAGATCGGCCTGCGGCGGGCGCTCGGCGCCACCCGCGGCCACGTGCGGGTCCAGTTCCTCGGCGAGTCGCTGCTGCTGTCCGGGATCGGCGGGCTCTCGGGGGTCGCGCTGGGGGCGGTGGTGACGACGGTCTACGCCGACCAGCGCGGCTGGCAGGCGGTGGTCCCGCCCGAGGCGCTGGCCGGCGGGCTGGGGGCGGCGCTGGCGATCGGCGCCGCGGCCGGCCTCTACCCGGCGGTGCGGGCGGCGCGGCTGTCGCCGGTCGAGGCGCTGCGGAGCACCTGAGCGACGGACGCCGTTCGCCGTCGACCGAACCGAAGAAGGGTTCTTCGGCAACCCTCGGGATCGGTTGAGGCGGGCGGCGTACGGTCGTTGGCGATCGTGCCCACGACGCGAAGGACACCATGACCGTTCGACTGAAGGCCACGGCCCTGCTCGCCACCGGGGCGCTGGCGGGCGGCGCCGCCACCGTCATCACCCAGGCCGGCGCCGACTCGACCCCGGAGAAGGGCGACGCGCCCTCGACCGCCCAGCGCCAGCAGTGGCGCGAGCGCGGCCAGGAGCGCTTCTCCGCCCTCGCCAAGGATCTCGGCGTCAGCAGCGAGAAGCTGCGCGCGGCGCTCGGCGACGTCCGCTCGCAGCTGGCCGACGACCGTCCCGAGCGCGGCGCGCCGGGCGCGGAGCTGGCGAAGGCGCTCGGCGTCAGCAGCGAGAAGCTGCGCAGCGCGCTCCAGGCCCTGCGCAAGGACGACGACCTGCGGCCGAAGCGAGGCGCGGCGCCCGGCGAGCGGCCCAGCGAGGCCGACCGGACCGCCGCCCGCGCGGCCTTCGCCAAGGCCCTGGCCAAGCAGCTCGGGATCGACGAGGCGAAGGTCACCGCCGCCTTCGCCGACCTCGAGAAGCAGCACGAGGCGAAGGCCGAGCAGCGCCGCACGGCGCTGGCCGCCGCCCTCGCGAAGGCGCTGGGCAAGAGCCAGGCCGACGTCGAGAAGGCGCTGGAGAAGAACCTGCCCGAGCGCGGCGGCAAGCGCGGTCCCGGCCTCGGCTTCGGCGGCGGTCCCGGGTTCGGCCACCGCGGGGGCCACCGGGGCGGCCCCGGCGGTCCGGACGGTGGCGGCGGTCCCGGGGCTCCGGGCGGCGACGGTCCCGCCGGCTACGGCGCCCCCGCCCCCGGCGGCTCCGCCTCCTAGGCCGGAGGGGCATCCGGACGGGGGCGGCCGGCGTAGGGTCGGGTGACCGGCCCCGCCGCTCCGCCCCCGTGATGCTCGCCGCCGCCCTCGACCGCCTGCTCGACCGCTCCGTCGTCCCCGGCTACACGCGGATCGGCCTCGCCGTCCGCCGCCGGCTGGACGGCTGGCCCGCCGATCCGCTCTCGCTGTCCGGGCAGACCGCGCTGGTGACCGGCGGGACCGCGGGCATCGGCCGGGCCGCGGCCAGCGGGATCGCCCGGCTCGGCGCCACCGTCGTGATCGTCGGGCGCGACCCGCAGCGGGGCGCGGACGCCGCCCGCACGATCGCCGCCGAAGCCGGCGGCGCCGACGTCCGCTTCGAGCGCTGCGACCTCGGCCGGCTGGCCGACGTCCGCGCGCTCGCCGCGCGCCTGACCGCGGGCGGCGCCCCGATCCGGCTGCTGGTCCACGACGCGGGCGTGATGCCGCCCGAGCGGACCCTGACCGCGGAGGGTCACGAGCTGGCGTTCGCGGTCAACGTGCTGGGGCCGTTCCTGCTGACCGCGCTGCTCGAGCCGGTCCTGCGGGCCGCCGCCCCGGCGCGGATGATCGTCGTCTCGTCCGGCGGCATGTACGCCCAGCGGCTCGACGTCGCCGATCCGACCAGCGCGTCCGGCCGCTACCGGCCGGCGGCGGTCTACGCCCGCACCAAGCGCGCCGAGGTGGTGCTGGCCGAGCAGTGGGCCGCCCGCTGGCGGGGCACCGGCGTCGCCGCCCACGCGATGCACCCCGGCTGGGCCGACACCGGCGGCGTCCGCGACGCGCTGCCCGGCTTCCACCGGCTGATGGGCCCGCTGCTGCGCACGGCCGAGCAGGCCGCGGACACGATCGTCTGGCTGGCCGGCGCGCCCGCCGACGAGCTCGCCAGCGGCGGCTTCTGGCACGACCGGCGGCGACGGCCGACGCACCGCCTGCGCCGGACCCGCGAGAGCGCGGCCGAGCGGGCCGCGCTCTGGGACCTCTGCCGGCGGGCCAGCGGCTGGACCGACGATCAGGCGGTCGCCGGCCGGTCGTCGTAGTCGCGCATCGCGCGGACGCCGGCGCCGACGAAGGTCAGCGCCCGGTCGAGCAGGGCCAGCGCCTCGGGCTGCTCGCCGTTCGGCACCATCGGGGCCTCCTCCGGCTCCTGCTTGCGGTGCTCGCCGAGCACGTCGAAGATCGCGATCGTCGCGGCCGCCGCCATCCGCGGCTCCAGCTCGTCGGGCGCGGTCCCCAGGTCGGCCGCGATCGCCTCGGCGATCCGCCGCTCGGCCTGGGTGTGATGGTGGCGCTCCAGCGCCTGCAGCCCGACGTCCGACTCGATCACCCGCCGCTGCATCCGCAGTTGGGCGTCGCGGCCCTCCCAGCCGGGCAGCTCGGCCATGATCCAGGCCCGTAGCGCGTCGGTTGCGCTCTCGCCCGGCTGCCGCAGGCGCAGCCGCTCGTCGAGCCGCGCGAACGCCTCCTCGGTGTCCGGGAAGACCAGGTCCTCCTTGGCCGGGAAGTAGGAGGAGACGGTCCGCGGGGAGACGTCGGCCTCCTCGGCGATCTGGGGGATCGTCGTGGCGGCGAAGCCCTGGCGGTCGAACAGCTCCAGGGCGACCCGCGCGATCGTCTCGCGGCGGCGCTGCTTCTTGCGCTCCCGAAGGCCGGGGCGGGGTGATGCTCCGTCCCCGGCACCGGCGCCGGGGACGCCGCTTCCGGCGTCCACCGTCTGCTCGTCCATGCCCCAACAGTAGCGAGTGCCTGCAGCGTCTGCGCTTTTACCCCTCCTGCAACTCTGCATGACATGCAAAATTGCAGGGGCTGTGCTACGGTCCACCGGCTCGGCGTCCGCCGAGCCGTCCCACTCGCAGCTTCAGGAGCACCATGTCGGACTATCTCGCGCGCATCGCCCGCGTGCTCACCCATCGCTGGAAGCGAAGTCTGATCGCCGCGATCGCGGTGATCATCCTGCTCGGCATCGCCGCCGGCGCGGGGGGCAAGGCGCCCGACGACTTCAAGGTCCCGGGCGCCGAGTCGCAGAAGGCCGTCGACCTCTTCCAGAAGCACCAGAAGAGCCTGGCCGGCGCCGACTCGACGCTGGTCTTCACCGCCAAGTCGGGCAAGATCAGCGACCCCCAGAACCGCCAGGCGGTCGAGACGGCGCTGGCCGCGGTCCGCAAGCTGCCGGGCGTCGCGCCGAAGGGCGGCGTCGGCGACCCGTTCGCCAAGGGCGGGCAGATCTCGCCCGACGGCAAGCTGGCGTCGGTCGACGTCCGCTACCTGACCGAGCCGACCGACATCGAGAAGGAGGACGGCGAGCGGCTGGAGAAGGCCGCGCTGACCGCCGAGAAGGGCGGCAACGTCCAGGTCGAGATGCGCGGCATGGTCGTCGACATCGCGAGCGAGCAGTCCGCCCCGGTCGGCGAGCTGATCGGCGTCGCGCTGGCGATCGTCCTGCTGACGGTGCTCTTCCGCTCCGGCGCCGCGATGGGCGCCACGATCCTCGGCGCGCTGCTCGGCGTGATGATCGGCCAGATCCTGCTGGCCGCCCTCGCCAAGCCGCTCGGCCTGCCGGAGTTCGCGACCACGATCGCGGTGATGTTGGGCCTCGGTGCCGGCATCGACTACTCGCTGTTGATCATCGGCCGCTACCGCGAGCAGGCGGCGGCCGGCGACAGCGTCCGTGACGCGGCGGCGAAGGCCGCCGCTACGTCCGGCTCCTCGGTCGTGGCCGCCGGCCTGATCGTGATGGTCGCGATCGCCGGCCTGCTGGTGATCGGGATCCCGATGATCGGCAAGATGGGCATCGGCGCCGCGATCGGCGTGGCGGCGGTCGTCGTCTCCGCGCTCACGATCCTGCCGATCTTCATCGGTGCCTTCGCCAAGCGGCTGAAGCCGAAGAAGCGGGCCCACGTCGAGCCCTCGCAGGCCTTCGCCCGCTGGGGCGAGCGGGTCGCGTCGAAGCCGTGGCTGGCGATCGGCGCCGGCGTCGTGATCCTGCTGATCTTCGCCGCGCCGATGACGCACCTGCGACTCGGCCAGCCGGACGACGGCAACCAGCCGACCTCGAAGACCCAGCGGGTCGCCTACGACCAGCTGACCAAGGCCTTCGGCCCCGGCTCGAACGGCCCGTTCCTGGTCGCCGTCGACACCCCGGGCGGCTTCGCCAAGAACCAGGCCGCGGTCGAGAAGCTGAAGACCGCGATCTCGAGCGACAAGGGCCTGATCCCGGCCAGCGTCCTCGCCGGCCCGTCGGACGACGGCCAGGTGGCGATCATCTCGGCGACGCCGACCTCGGCGCCGCAGGACGAGCGGACCACCGACACCCTCAACCGGCTGCGGGACGACGTGATCCCGGGGGCGACGACGGGCACGCCGATCGCCGGCAAGGTCTACGTCGGCGGCAACACCGCCGGCTTCCAGGACTTCTCGGACAAGGTCTCGTCCGGGCTGCCGCTGTTCATCGCGGTGGTGATCGGGCTCTCGGTGCTGCTGCTGATGGCCGCCTTCCGATCGCTCTGGATCCCGCTGGTCTCCGCCGTCTTCAACCTGCTGTCGGTCGGGGCGGCCTACGGCGTGATCACGGCGGTCTTCCAGGACGGGGTCGGCGCCAGCCTGATCGGCGTCGACAGCGGCGTGCCCGTGGTCTCGTTCGTGCCGGTGATGCTGTTCGCGATCCTCTTCGGCCTGAGCATGGACTACAACGTCTTCCTGCTCAGCCGGATCCACGAGGCCTACAACGAGGGCGACGGGCCGAAGCAGAGCGTCATCCACGGCGTCTCGCGGATCGGCAAGGTCGTGCTCTTCGCCGGCCTGATCATGGCCTCGGTCTTCCTGGCCTTCGTGACCCAGGACGAGGTGATCTCGAAGATGTTCGGCGTCGGCCTCGGCCTGGCGATCCTGATCGACGTGGTGATCGTCCGGCTGCTGATCGCCCCCGCGGTGGTGACGCTGCTGGGCGACAAGGCCTGGTACCTGCCGAAGTGGATGGACCGGCTGATCCCGAACGTCTCGCTCGAGGGTCACCTGGTGAAGAACATCGACCCGCCGGGGACCCCGGTCGGCGCCGAGCCCGCGCCGGCCGCCTCCGCGGCCGACTGATCGGGCCGCTCGCCCCGCTCCAGGCGAGCGCCCCCGCAGGATCCCGCGACCCGGCCGACCTCGGCCGGGTCGCGTCGTTCCGGGCGTCAATCCAGCAGCTCCCGCTCCAGCGCCTCCAGCTGCTCGGCGGTCGGCGGGGCGTGCGGCCGCAGCCGGCCGTAGAGGCCGGCGCCGACCAGCAGCAGCGCGCCGAGCAGCGCCCAGGCCACCACCCGCCCGGCGGTGTCGACGGCGGCCAGGTCGAGCACGGCGACCTTCAGCGCCACCACCCCGAGCAGCCCGAGCCCGGCCAGCCGCAGGCCGACGACCCGCCGCAGCAGCCCGGCGGCGACCAGCCCGACCGCGGTCGTGGCCCAGAGCGCGTCGAGCGCGACGGCGACCGCGTCGTCCCCGCCCCCGGCCGCGGCGACCAGCGCCGCGGTCAGGCCCGAGCCGGCCAGCAGCCCGCCGACCCCGGCCACGAGCGCCAGCGCCGCGCGGATCGCGTCGAGCAGCCGCCGCTCGCCCGCCGGATCGGCCGCGGCGGCGACCGGCACCGCCAGCAGCTGGCGGCGGCCGGCCAGCGTCCAGTGGCTGACGGCGGCGGCCAGCGCCACCGCGGCCAGCGGCCCGACCACGAGCGGCAGGTCGTCGACGGCGACCGGCGAGAAGGCGGCCGCGATCGCCGCGCCGCTCCCGACGGCGAGCGCCAGCCCGAGCGCCGCGAGCAGCTGCAGGAGGCCGCCGATCCGGGCCACCGGGTCGCCGTCGAGGCGGGCGGCGAGGGCCAGCGCTCCGGCCTGGGCCGCGCAGGCCAGGGCCAGCTCCGCCGGCGCCAGCGCGGTCGCCGTCCAGAGCGCCGCCACCGCCAGCGCGGTCACGTCGAGCGCCACCCGCAGGCCCGGGCTGCGCGGCGCGACCACCCGCGCCGAGACGACGCAGGCCGCGGCCAGCAGCGCCGCGCCGACCAGTGGCGCCAGCCCGCCGTCGCCGAGCGTCCCGACCACCTCGACCAGGCCGAGCCCGGCGTGCAGGCCGACGCCGCCGATCACCACCGGCAGCCGCCCGGCGGCGGCGCGGCAGGCGACCAGCGCGAAGGCGACGGCGCTCGCGGCCCAGCCGACCAGCTGGACGACGCCCGTGGCGACGAGGGCGAAGCCGAGGTCGGCCACCAGCACCGCCAGGCCGAGCAGCACCAGCTCGACCGCCGTCACCGCCCGCGCCCGCCGCCGCGCGACCGTGGCGGCGGCGACCAGCAGCGCCGCGATCGGGGCCAGCGTCGCGGCGGCGGCCAGCGGCCGGTCGGCCACCACCACGTAGCCGCTGGCCAGCGCGGCGGCGACCAGCACGTGGACGGCGGCCAGCAGCGGCATCGCCGACCGCTCGCGGACCGCCGGCCGGGCCAGCTCCCAGCCGACCGTCAGCAGCAGGCCGGCGGCCAGCGCGGCGACCGTCCAGGCCCCGGGCGCGGCCACCCGCAGCGCGCCGGCCGCGTCGGCGCCGGCGGCGTCGAGGGCCAGCGCCACGTGCCAGGCCACCTGCGGCAGCGCCAGCACCGTCGCCAGCGCGGTCAGCCAGGCCCAGGGCCGGAACCGCAGCAGCAGCCCGGTCGCGGCCAGCGCCAGCACCACCACCGGCAGCGCCAGCCCGTCGACCGGGGCCAGCACCGGCGCGGCCAGCGCGCCGAGCAGGCCGACGCCGGCCAGCGGCGGCGCGTCCCACCGCAGGGCCGTCCAGGCCGCGGCGACGCCGAGCCCGGCCAGCAGCGCCAGGCCGACCAGCGCCGGCAGCAGCGCGTAGGGGCCGGCCGCGACCGCGGTCGTCACGTAGAGGCCGGCGAGCCCGGTGCCGGCCATCGCCCACGACGCCTCGCGCGCCCGGCCGCGGCGGGCCTGGCGGAGACCGGCGGCGAGCAGCCCGCCCGAGGCCGCCGCCCCCAGCGCGCAGCGGGCGCCGGGGCCGATCCAGCCGTCGCGGACGCCGAGCCAGAAGAGCGTGCCGAGGGCGATCAGCAGCGCGGCGCCGCCGGCCCAGGCCAGCAGCCGGGCGCCGACGAACTCCTCGGTCAGCCGCCGCGGGGGCGCCGCGCGCTCGCCGGACGGGCGCGGTCGCGGCCGGGCCGGCGGTGGGTCGGGCGGGATCGAGATCAGGCGCATCGGGGGTCCTCCGGAAGGTCGCCGGGCCGCTTGTCGACCCGTGGTCAGCAGCGACGGTAGCACCACTATCGACCGACGGTCAAGAAGTTGCTGACCGATGGTCGACGAGCAGGGGCAGCGTGTCGACCGCCAGTCGACAGCGCTAGACTGGCGCGGTGGCTCCCCCCGACTCCCCTCCGGTCGCCGATCCCGCCGACGCGACCCGCGCCTACCGCCGGCTGGCGGTCGACGAACGCCGCCGGCGGCTGCTGGAGGCCGGCACCGAGCTGTTCGCCGAGCACGACTACGGCGAGCTCTCGATGGCCCAGATCGCCAAGGCGGCCGGGGTCTCGAAGCCGCTGCTCTACCACTACTTCCCGACCAAGCGCGACTTCTTCGTGGCGACGCTGGCCGACGCCGCCGACGACCTCGCCGAGCGGGTCCGGCCGCGGGCCGACCTGCCGCTGCACCAGGCCGCCCACCACAGCCTCAGCGCCTACCTGGAGTGGATCGACGAGCGGCCCAAGCAGTTCCGCCGGCTGCTGACCGCCGCCGCCGGCGAGAGCGGGATCCGCGAGCTGATCGACAACATCCGCCAGGCGACGGTGGCGCTGATCCTGGCCACCCTCGGCCACGCCGACCTGGAGCGGACCGACCCGGCGCTGCGGGCGGCGGTGCTCGGCTGGCTGCTGTTCGTCGACGGCGCGATGCTGGTGCGGCTGGAGTTGGGCGCCCCCGACCGCGAGCGGTTCGCCGACCAGCTGGTCGAGACCCTGGCCGGCGCGGTCCGCGCGGCCGGCGACCCCGACGCCGGCGACCGGCTGCTCGGCGTCGGCGCCTGACCCCGACCCCTCCGCTCCGGTGGCCCGCTCCCGCAGCCGCGGCGACCGACGGGGCGGCGCGCCGTTCCGCCCGGTCCGGGTCGAGGCGGGCGTCGGCGTGCTCGAGCTGCTG
This sequence comes from Patulibacter defluvii, assembly GCF_034096925.1. Classification (NCBI taxonomy): domain Bacteria; kingdom Bacillati; phylum Actinomycetota; class Thermoleophilia; order Solirubrobacterales; family Patulibacteraceae; genus Patulibacter; species Patulibacter defluvii. The sequence goes on along the minus strand of NZ_JAWZSQ010000012.1, from coordinate 46,616 downwards.
CCCGACGGCGCCCGCCCGGGCGGCCGGCTGCTGCTGATCGACGGCCTCGCCCACGGCTACGTCGACCTGGCCGACCCGACCCACCTGGAGCTGGACTACGTGGCTCGGATCGGGGCCGCGCTCGAGCTGCTGGTCCCGCGCGGGGCGCCCTGCTCGCTGCTGCACTTGGGCGGCGGCGCCTTCAGCCTGCCGCGGTTCGTCGCCTCGACCCGGCCCCAGGCCGAGCAGACCGTCGTCGAGCGGTCGGCGTCGGTCGTGCGGCTGGCCGAGCAGCACCTGCGGCTGCGCCGCGGCGCGCGCCTGCGGGTGGTGGTCGGCGACGGCGCCGCGACCGTCGCCCGCAGCCCCGACGCCCGCTTCGACCTGGTCCTCGGCGACGCCTTCGTCGGCACCGAGACCCCCGAGCAGCTGGCCACCGCCGCCTTCGCCGCCGAGGTCCGGCGGGTGCTGCGGCCGGGCGGCCGCTACCTGCTGAACGTCGTCGACCAGCCGCCGTGGACGACGGTCGGCGCCCAGGCGGCGATCCTCGGCGCGACCTTCGACCAGCTGCTGGCCTTCGGCGGCCGCGAGGTGGTCCGCGGTCGCCACGCCGGCAACCTGCTGCTGCTGGCCGGCGACGGCCCGCTCCCCCGCGACGCCCTCGCCCGGCGGCTGGCCGGCGGCGCCCATCCGGCCGAGCTGATGGCCCCGGATCGCCTGCGCGCCCTCGCCCAGGGCTGACCCGCCGCCCCGCCCACCGTCACGTTCCGGTCGCCCAGCGACCGGAACGTCACCGGCGGGCGGCGGCGAGCAGCAGCGCGTCCAGCTCGGCGGCGTCGGGCGGCGGCCCGATCCGCTCCAGCTGCGGCCCGCGGGCCAGCACCGCCGCCGCCACCCGCTCGCGCGCGGCCGGCTCGGCCAGCGCCGGGACGGCCGCCCCGGCCCGCTCGCGCAGCCGCTCGGCGACCGCCTCCAGCGGCTCCCCCAGCAGCCCGTCCAGCTCGCCGACCAGTGCCGGCCGGCGGCGGCGGATCGCGGCCACGGTCCCGGGCAGGACGGCGGCGTTGGCCGTCGCGTGGGCGGCGCCGGCCTGGCGGACCGCCTCCTGCGCGATCGCGTGGTGGAGGGCCAGCCCGACCCCGTCGAGCGCCCACCCGGCCTGGACCGCGGCGGTCGCCAGCGGCAGCGGGTCGGGATCGCCGGCCCGCCAGGCGGCGGCGATCGTCCGCACGGCGTCACGCGCGACCGCGCCGGCGATCGGGTCGCTGCGGTCGCTGGCCAGGGCGGTGAGCGCGTGGCCGAGGGCGTTGGCGCTGCTGGCCGCCCGCTCGGCCGGCGGCTGCGAGGCGCTGAGGGCGGGATCGACCACCACCACCGACGCGGCGACGGTCGGCGTGCCGGGCGCGACGCCGCGGGCCTGGCGGTGGGATCCGGTCATCTCGGCCGCCGAGAGGGTGGTCGGCACCGCGACCACGGTCCGTGGCGGATCGGCGGCGGCCAGCGCCTTCGCGACGTCGATCACGCGCCCGCCGCCGAGCGCCACCAGCCGCCGTCCGACGACCCTCTCGCGGAGCGCGGCGGCGACCTCGTCGACCCGGCCGGCGGGCACGTCGACCGTCGTCCGCGCCCAGCCGGCAGCGGCCGGCAGCTGGGCCCGCGCCCGCGGGGTCGTGAGCAGCACGTCGGCGCCCTCCAGGTGCGGCGCGGCGGCCGCGATCGCCCCCGGCCCCAGCAGCAGCAGCCGGTCGCGATCGCGGTGGCGGACGACGGCGTCGCTCATCGCCCGATCCGATCAGGCCCGGCGGACGCCAGCGTCGCGCCGAGCCAGTCGGCGATCGGGAGCACGTGGGTCGGATCGATCTGGTGGTCGCCGGGGCCGTCGAGCGCGGTCAGGTCGATCCCGGCCGCGGTCAGCTGCTCGCGGGCGGCGACGGCGAACGGATGGCCGATCACGCCGTCGCGCTGGCCGTGGGCGACCAGCGCTCGGGTCGGGCGACCGGCGGCGTCGAGCGCGAAGCCGTCGACCGTCGGCACGAACCCGGAGAGCGCCAGCACGCCGGCCACCGCCGGCCGGCGCGGCTCGCCCTCCAGCCGCCCGAGGCCGAGCGCGTAGCTCATCACCGCCCCCATCGAGAAGCCGCCGAGGACCGTCCGCTCGGGCGCGATCCCGGTCCGCTCCCAGAGCTCGTCGTGGAAGGCGGCCAGCGAGCGCCAGGCCGTGGCGAAGGTCTCCGGATCGGGGAAGCCGACCCGCGGCACCGCGTACCAGTGGCGGCCGGGCCAGCCGGGCAGCCGCAGCGGCCCGCCCGGGGTGACCACGTGCAGCCGCCGCTCGCGGTCGAGCACGTCGGCCAGGCCGAGCAGGTCGTGCTCGTCGGCGCCGCGGCCGTGGTGCAGCACCAGCAGGCCCTCGGGCTCGCCGTCGGCCGGCCGCTCGCGGTGGACCAGGGGGACGATCTCGCCGCTCATGCCCGGACCTCCTTGCCCGACCGCGGGTTGACGATCCGCGTCAGCTGCCCGTCGAGCTGCGCGCGCAGGTGCTCGTGCTGGGTCGGCAGCCGCAGCTCCTCCCCCAGGTGCTCGGGCGGCTCGTCGGTGGCGAAGCCGGGCCCGAGGGTGGCGATCTCGAACAGCACGCCGTGCGGCTCGCGGAAGTAGAGCGCGAAGAAGTAGTCGCGGTCGATGATCGGGGTCACGAAGCCGCCGCCGTCGGCGATCCGCTGCCGCCAGCCCGCGTGGTCCTCGTCGCGCGAGGCCCAGGCGATGTGGTGGACGGTGCCGGCCCCCGGCTGGCCGTGGGCGTCGGGCGCCGGGTCGATCGTCCAGTGGACGTGGCGCTGCTCGCCGCGCAGCACGTAGTGACCGTCGCCCTCGTGGTCGAACCCGAGCAGGTCGGTGAGGACCCCGTCGGGAACGGCGTGGAAGGCCCCGTAGGCGCGGGCGCCGGCGACGCCGGTGATCGCGTGCTCGGCGGGCACGTCGGGGTGGGCGGCCCGCAGCTGGGCGCCGATGTCGTGGACCACCAGCTCCAGGCCGAGGCCGTCGCGGTCGGCGAAGCGGAGGCTGCCGTCCTCGCGCTCGACGGCGACGCCCTGCTGGGTCAGCCGCTGCTGCCAGAAGTCGAGCGCCGCCTCGCTGGGGACGGCGAGCGCGATCCGGTGGACCATCCCGAGGCCGGCGCGACCGGGCGCCGCGCCGCGGAACTCGAACCAGGTGAGGATCGAGCCGGGGCTGCCCGCCTCGTCGCCGAAGTACAGGTGGTACGCCTCCGGCTGGTCGAAGTTGACCGTCGTCTTGACCAGTCGCAGCCCGAGGACGTCGGCGTAGAAGTCGATCGTCCGCTGGGCGTCGCCGGTGATCATCGTGATGTGGTGCAGACCCTCGAGCCGCATCGCGCGCCTCCCTCGTTTGTTGCGTTGTCAACAACATACCAGGCAGTCGTTGCGCGCGCAACGAACACCGCGATCATCTAGCATCGCCGCGATGGCGCGGCGAGGAGGACACACGCTCTCGGGGCCCGAGCTGGCCGCCTGGGAGGCGTTCCTGCGCGCCCACCAGGCGATCATGCGACGGCTGGAGCAGGACCTGGCCGCCCACGACCTGACGCTCAGCGACTACGACGTGCTGGTCCAGCTGGTCCAGGCGCCCGAGCGGCGGCTGCGGCCGGTCGAGCTGAGCCGGGCCGTGCTGCTGACCCGCTCCGGGATCACCCGCCTGGTCGCCGGCCTCGAGCGCCACGGCCTGGTCGAGCGGATCCCCGCCCCGGGCGACCGCCGCGGCCAGCTGGTCGCGCTGACCGAGGCCGGGCTGGAGCGGGTCCGCGCCGCCGGCCGCACCCACGGCCGCGGGATCCGCGAGCAGTTCGCCGACCGCCTGGAGCCGCCCGAGCTGGACGCCCTCCGGGCCGGGCTGGAGCGGCTGCTGCCCCCGGCGGGAGCCTAGTCCGCGGGTAGGATCGTCCGCCAACCGGCCCTGGAGCGGACATGAACCGAGGGGGTGCATCGTTCTCGTCCCCGCTGCCCCCGGCGGACGCCGTCCTGCTGGAGCGCGAGGACGAGCTGCGGAAGGTCGACGAGCTGCTGGCCGCCGCCGACCGCGGCGACGGCGGCCTGCTGCTGCTCCAGGGCGCGCCGGGGGTCGGCAAGACCGCGCTGCTGCGGGCCGTCGCCCACGCGGCCTTCAACGCCGGGATGACCGTCCTGCGGGTGCGCGGAACCGAGCTCGACCAGCGCTTCGCCTGGGGCGCGGTCCGCGAGCTGTTCGCGGCGACCGCCGCCCCCGCACTGGCCGGCGGCGCCGCCGGCCTGGCCGTCCCCGTGCTCGCCGGACAGCCGTCCGCGGGCGGCGCGGCGGCGGTCGCGGCCGACGCCGCCGAGGCCCGCTTCGCCGTCGCCCACGGCCTCTACTGGCACCTGGCCGAGCAGGCCGAGCGGGCGCCGGTGGTGCTGATCGTCGACGACGCCCACTGGGTCGACCTCGCCTCGCTGCACTTCCTGCTCCACCTCGGCGCGCGGCTCGACGGGCTGGCGGTGGCGCTGCTGGTCGCCACCCGCCCGGAGGTCGACGACGAGCGCGGCCCGCTGCTCGACCGGCTGGCCGCCGTGCCCGCAGCCCGCGTCTGCCGGCCGGGCCCGCTGAGCGCCGCCGCGGTCGCGGTCCTGCTCGACCGCCAGCTCGGCAGCGACGCGGCGGTCGCCCTGACCGACGCCTGCCACCGCCACGCCGGCGGCAACCCGTTCCTGGTCCACGAGCTGATCGCCGAGCTGCGGCGCGAGGATGTCCCCGCGACGGCGGCCGGCGCCGCGATCGTCGCCCGCCTGCAGCCGGCCGCGGTCGCCCGCTCGGTGGCGGCGCGGCTGGCCGGGCTCGGTCGCGAGGCGACCGCGCTGGTGCGGGCGGTGGCGGTGCTCGGCGGCCGCGCCGAGACGGCGGTCGCCGCCCGCGTCGCGCGGCTCGACCCGACGGCCGCCACGCTTCACGCCGACGCGCTCGCCCAGGCCGGGCTGCTCGGGCCGGAGCGGCCGCTGGAGATCGCCCACCCGCTGCTGGAGGCGGCGGTCCGCGAGGGGATCGCGGCCGGCGAGCGTGCGCTGCTGCACCGGCGGGCGTTCGCGGCGCTGGTCGCGGCCGGGGCCGATCCGCTGGCCGCCGCCCCGCACCTGCTCCACACCGAGCCGGCCGAGGACGCCGAGACCGTCGCGCTGCTGCGGGTGGCCGCCGCCGACGCCGCCGAGCGGGGCGATCCGGACACCGCGATCGCGCTGCTCGAACGGGCCGCGCGGGAACGGCTCGACGCCGCGGCCGACCCCGAGCTGCTGGAGGCGCTGGGGCGGGTCCAGCTGGCCGCCGGCGACCCCGACGGCGTCGAGCGGCTGGAGCGGGCGCGGGCCGGCCAGGCCGATCCCCAGCGGCGGGCGGGCCTCGACCTGACGGCCGCGATCGCCCGCTACGAGCGGGGCGAGGCCGCGGCGGCGAAGGCGCTGCTGGCCCGCGGCCTCGGCGAGCCGCTGGCCGACGACGACGCGATCCGGGTCTCCCTGCGGGCCGCCGACCTGACGGTCAGCCGCTCGCTGGCGCGGGCGGCCGGACCCGACGAGGCGACCGCGGCGGCGGCGCTCGCCCAGCACGGCGGCGGGCGCACGGCGGTCGAGCGGCTGACCCTCGCCCAGCTCGCGTTCCAGGGTCTGCAGACCGGCGAGCTGCCGTCGGAGACGGTGGCCGAGCTGGCCCGGCGGGCGGTGCCGCCGCTGCACGGGGCGGGGATCGACGCGCTCGACCGGCTGGCGCTGCCGCTGGCGGGGATGAGCCTCTACTTCTCCGACGCCGGCGAGGCGGCCGAGGTCGCCTTCAGCGCCGAGATCGACCGCGCCCAGCTGCACGGAGCGCGGATGGCGTTCGCCACCGCCTCGTTCTTCCGCGGCGTGGCGCGCTTCCTGCGGGGACGGCTGCGGGGCGCGATCGACGACTGGCAGGTGGCGCTCGACGCGGCCGAGGAGGGCTGGGCGTTCGCGCTGCCGTCGTCGCGGGCGCTGCGGGCGCTGGTGGCGCTCGACCGCGACGAGCTGGAGCTGGCCGACGCGCTGTTGACGCTGCCGGGGGGCGACGAGCGCTGGACCGAGCACCCGACATTCCCCTACGTGCTGGCCACGCGCGGGGTGCGGGCGACCAACGACGGCCGGCCCGACGAGGGCCTGGCGCTGCTGCTGCGCTGCGGCGAGCGGCAGGAGGCGCAGGGGATCCGCAACCCGTCGGTGATGCACTGGCAGGCCGAGGCGGCGCTGGCCGCGTTCGCCGTCGGGGACGAGGGTCGGGCCCGCGAGCTGGCCGGCGAGCTGCTGCGGCGGGCCGACGGCTACGGGGCGCCGCGGGCGATCGGGATCGCGCGCCGCGCCGCCGGCCTGGTCGGGGCGGGCGACCCGGCCGAGCTGCTGCCGGCCAGCGTCCACGTGCTGGAGCGCAGCGAGGGCGAGCTGGAGCTGGGCCGCTCGCTGCTGGAGCTGGGCGCCTGGCAGCGGCGGGCGGGCCAGCGGACGACCGCGCGCGAGACGCTGCGGCGGGCGATCGACGTCGCCGAGCGCTGCGGGGCCAACGCCCTCAGCCGCCGCGGCGCCGAGGAGCTGCGGGTGGCCGGCGGACGACCGCGGCGGCTGCGGATCTCCGGTTCCGACGCCCTCACCTCGAGCGAGCGACGGGTCGCCGAGCTGGCCGCCGAGGGCCTGACCAACCGCCAGATCGCCCAGCGGCTGTTCGTCACCCTGCGGACGGTCGAGACCCACCTGACCCACGTCTACGGCAAGCTCGACGTCGACCGCGCCGGCCTCGCCGGCGCGATGGCGGGCGACGGCTGATCCGTCGCCCGCGGAGGCGCGCTACTCGCCCGGCGCCGAGATCTCGCGCTTGAGGATCTTGCCGGTCGGGCCCTTCGGCAGCTCCTCGACGATCCACAGCTTGCGCGGGTACTTGTAGGCCGCGACCTGCTCCTTGACGAAGGCCTGCAGCTCGGCCTCGTCGACGCTCTGGCCGGCCTTCAGCGCGACGGCGGCGCCGACCTCCTCGCCCAGCTCCTCGTGGGGCAAGCCGATCACGGCCGCCTCCGAGACCGCCGGGTGCTCGTAGAGGACCTCCTCGATCTCGCGCGGGTAGACGTTGTAGCCGCCGCGGATGATCAGGTCCTTCTTGCGGTCGACGATGAAGTAGAAGCCGTCCTCGTCCTTGCGCGCCATGTCGCCGGAGGAGAACCAGCCCTCGTCGTCAATCGCCTTCGCCGTCGCCTCCGGGTTGCGCCAGTAGCCCTTCATCACGTTCGGGCCTTTGATCTGCAGCTCGCCGACGTCGCCGACCGCCACCTCGTTGCCCTCGTCGTCGACGACCCGCAGCTCGACGCCCTCGATCGGCACCCCGATAGAGCCCGGCTTCTGCGGCAGGTCGATGCGGCTGAACGACGCCACCGGCGAGGTCTCCGAGAGCCCGTAGCCCTCGAGGATCGGCGTGTCGAACGCCTCCTTCACGCCCTTCAGCACCTCGACCGGCAGCGCCGAGCCGCCGGAGACGAACAGCCGCAGCGAGCTGGTGTCGTAGTCGGGCCGCTTGGGGTGGTTGAGGATCGCGCCGTGCATCGTCGGCACGCCCATGAAGATCGAGACCTTGTCGCGCTGGATGATCTCCAGCGCCTGGGTCGGGTCGAAGCGCGGCAGCAGCGTCACCTCGGCGCCGACCGCGACCGCCACGTTCAGCGTCGCCGTCTGGCCGAAGACGTGGAAGAACGGCAGGCCGCCGAAGAAGACGTCCTGCTCGGTCGGGCGGAACAGCTCCAGGCAGGCCTCGACGTTGCTGCCGACGCTGTGGTGGGTCAGCTCGGCGCCCTTCGGCTGGCCGGTGGTGCCCGAGGTGTAGAGCACGACCGCGGTGTCGTCGCCCTGCTTCTGGGCGACCTCGGCGACCGGCTCGGCCGCGGCGACCCGCTGGGCGATGTCGGCCGGCTCGACCAGCAGCACCTCGGCGTCGATCTCCGCCTGCTCGGCCCCGCCCTGGGCCGACTCGGCGAAGCCGTGCCAGGCCAGCAGCAGCTTGGCGCCCGAGTTGTCCAGGTAGTAGGCGACCTCGCGCTTGCTGAGCAGCGGGTTCATCGGCACCACGACCGCGCCCAGCCGCAGTGCGCCGTAGTAGGCCAGCGGGAAGTGCGGGACGTTCGGCAGCATCACGCCGACGCGGTCGCCCGGCTCGACCCCCAGCTCGCGAAGCAGGCCCGCGACCCGCTGGCTCCCGGCGTCCAGGGCGGCGTACGGCACGGCGGCGTCGTCCAGGCGGATGGCGATCCGCTCGGGGTGCTTGGCGGCGCTCTCGGTCAGGAGCGTGGCGAGGTTCGCGTTGGCCATGAGCGGCATCCTGCCATCCCGACGACCGTCGGGGGCGGTGATCCGCGCACGAGTTGGCGCGCCGCCACTGTGCCGGGAGGCCGAAGCGCGCCGTTTGGCACCGCAGCGGTACCAAACGGCGCGCGGCCGGGGTCAGTGGGCGTCCCAGGGCGGCGGGTCGGGATCGTCGCCGAAGGCCCGCAGCCGGACGTCGGCCTCGGCCGAGCGGGAACCGCGATCGGGCGCGGTCTCGGCGGCCAGCAGCCAGGCCGCCGAGGCCAGCTCGCGCAGCCGCACGTGGAGCGGCTCGGCCGGGTCGCGCGGCGGGCCGTAGCCCTCGCGCAGGGCCGCGAACCAGGCCGGCGACCCGCCCGCGTAGCGCTCGGCGTGGAGCGCGGCCGGGGCCAGGTCCCAGGGACGCGGACCGCGGCAGACCAGGTCGAAGTCCAGCAGCACCGGCCCGTCAGGACCAACGATCACGTTCCCCGGGTGGGCGTCGCCGTGGATCGGGAGCGCCGGCGACGGATGCTCGGCCAGCGCGGCCAGCAGCCCGTCGAGCCGCGTCTGCAGCCGGTCGACCTCCGCCTCCGTGAACGCCGGGTGGCGGCGGAGGGCGGCGATCCGGTCGCCGATCAGCCGCGGCTGCGGCCAACCCGGCAGCGGACCGTCGTAGTCCGTGGTGGCGTCGTGGAAGCGCCGCAGCAGCGTCCCGAAGGCACGCCCGTCGACCGTCGCCGCCGGGTCGTGCTCGATCCACCGCCAGGCGCTGACCGGGTGGCCGTCGACGACCGCCGGCGGCCGCCCCTCGGGCCGCGCGGCGGGCACGTCGCGGTCGGCGAGGAAGCGCGCCAGCTGCAGCTCGCGGGCGGCGCCGGCGGGGTCGCCGCCGGCCGGCCCGATCCGGATCACGACCGTGCCGATCCGGAAGCTGGCGTTGGTGCCCAGCCGCAGCAGCCGCGCCGGCTCGGGGCCCAGGTCCCAGTGCCCGCGGACCCGCTCGGCCAGCGCCGCGGCCCGCTCGGGCTCCCACGGGATCCGGATCGCGCTCACTGGACGGATGATCCCCATGTCGGAAGACGGGCGCGGCGCCGCTATCCTCCGGCCCGCGTGCCGTCCCCCGCGGTCCCCGCCGCCCCCAGGGTCGACCCGGCGCGTTCCGCCATGGACTCCGTCATCTCCCTGCGCAACGTCACCAAGCGGTTCGGCAGCAACGTGGCCGTCGACGACGTCACGATCGACGTGCCGAAGGGCCGCTGCTACGCGTGGCTGGGCCCGAACGGCTGCGGCAAGACCACGCTGATCCGGATGATGCTGGGCCTGGCGCGGCCGACCGCCGGCCAGATCGCCGTCCGCGGGCTACCGATTCCCGCCCGCACCCGCGAGGCGCTCTCGCGGGTGGGCGGGATCGTCGAGGAGCCGCGCTTCTACCCCTACCTGACCGGGCGCCAGAACCTGGAGGTCTGGGCCGCCCACCAGAGCCGCGAGGCGAAGGCCGCGATCCCCGGCGCGCTGGCCCGGGTCCAGCTGGCCGACCGCGGCGACGACAAGGTCAGCGGCTACTCGCTCGGCATGCGCCAGCGGCTGGGCGTCGCGCGGGCGCTGCTCAACGACCCCGAGCTGCTGGTGCTCGACGAGCCGACCAACGGCCTCGACCCGGCCGGCCTGGCCGAGTTCCGGCACATGATCCGCGAGTTCGTGGCCGAGGGCCGCAGCGTCTTCATCTCCTCGCACATCCTCAGCGAGGTCGAGAAGATGGCCGACGACGTCGCGATCATCGAGAAGGGCAAGGTGCTCGCCCACGGCTCGGTCGGCGACCTGCTGCGCGGCGGCCGCCAGGCGGTCGGCGTGCGGGTCGACGACGCCGAGCGGGCGCTGCCGCTGCTGCAGGCGCTGCCCTTCGCCCGCGACGTGCGGGCGATCGCGCCCGGGGCCTTCGAGGTCGCCGTCGACGAGCTCGATGACGAGCAGCTGCGGCGGACCGGCCAGGAGCTGTTCTCGGCCGGCGTCGGGCTGTTCGAGCTGCGGGCGGTCCGCGAGACGCTCGAGCGCCGCTTCCTGGAGCTGACCGGCAACCAGGCGGGCGAGCTGGCCCACGACGCGCCCCCCGTCCCCGAGTCCCCGGAGGCCCGCTGATGACCCCGCTCCTGCGCGCCGAGCTGACGCGGATCACCCGCCGCCGCGGGTCGTTCTTCGGCGCGATCGGCATCACGGCCGCGATCACCGTGATCGCGGTGATCGTGATCCTGGTCAACGATCCGCGCGGCGGCGAGTCGAGCTTCCGCGACATCACCAGCGTCGGCCAGTACGTCGGCGTCTTCGCGGCGATCGTGGTCGGCGCCCTGGCCGGCAGCTACGACACCGCCAACGGCACGATGCGCTACCTGGTGCTGACCGGCGTGCCCCGCTGGCAGCTGACCCTGATCCGGGTGCCGGCGCTGATGATCGCCCTCTGCGCGCTGGTGGTGCTGCCGATCCTGCTCGGGCTGGTGGTCGGCGCGACGATCGGCACCGACGGCGGCAGCGCGATGTCGGCCAAGGAGACACTCAACGACGTCTGGAGCTGCTTCGCCGCGGTCTGGATCTGGGGCGTGGTCAGCCTCGCCGTCGGCACCCTGATGCGCTCCAACGGCCCGGCGATCGCGGTCGGGATCGTGCTCTTCGTCGCCGGCAGCCTGATCACCGGCCTGATCGGCAGCGAGGTCTCGAAGGAGGTCGCCAACGTGCTGCTGCCGCGGCCGGCCGGCACCGTGATCAGCCTCGACGACACCAGCGACTTCCTCGACGACGACCACGTCTCGATCGCCGGCTCGTTCGTGCTGCTCGGCGCCTGGCTGGCCGCGCTGCTCGGCCTGGCGGTCTGGCGGGTCCGCCGCGACGAGTACTAGGCGTCGGGCAGCGTCCCCCGGCAGACGCTGTAGCGGCGCTCGGCCACCCGCCGGCGGCCGCGGCGGTCGCGGGCGACGGTCCGCACCAGCGCCTCGCCGCCGGCGAAGCGGGCCAGCCGCACCGGCCGCCGCAGCGTCGCGCCGCGCAGGGTCCGCACCCGGCGGCCGTTGAGGTAGACCTTCGCCAGCCGCAGCCGCCCCTTCGGCAGCGCGGCGGCGAGCGTCCGGTGGTCCTGGCAGCCGCTGGCCGTCGGTGCCACCGCCATCGGCCGGCCGCCGTAGATCACGCGGCCCTCGTCGTCCTGGTAGGTCTGCCACGGCACCGTCGCCTGCTGGCCGATCCCCGGCTTGCTCCAGTCGCAGACGCCGTCGGGGAAGGTCCGCTGCATCCGCGCCCACTGCTCGTCGCTGAAGGCGACCGGGTAGCCGTCGCGCCGCAGCGGCTTCTTCGCGCACTCCATGACGTCGCCCGCGGGCCCGTCGCCGGCGACGCTGCGGGGCGTCTCCAGCGCGGTCTGGAGGACCCGGTTCTCGCAGACCTTGCCGACGCCGGGCAGCGCCACCAGGTCGAGCCCGGGGATCTGCGAGCAGCGGTCCTGGACGTCGCCCGGCCGCGCGTCGACGATCTTGCGCGCCAGCGGCAGGCCGCGGTGGTCGCGCTCGACCGTCGCCAGCCAGCGGTCGATCGCGTCGAGCGCCTGCTTCGCGTAGCTGGGGTCGCCGAAGACCGGGAAGAGCCCGAACCACATCACGTAGTTGCGGGGGAAGTGGCCCAGCCGCTGCCGCATCCGGTCGCGGGTCCAGAGCGCGTGGCGGAAGTCGTGGGCGATCCCGGGGTCGGGACCGCTGTGGTTGATGATCGCCACCTGGTCGAGGTTGCGGGTGCTGTTGACGGCACCGCTGCGGTAGGCGTTGGCGACCGCCCGCGGGTCGACCCGCGTCCGCTGCGGGCTCCGCTGGCCGTCGATGTCGAGCCCGCCGACGTCGGCGTTCAGGTCGACGAACTGCTGGACGGAGATCGCCCCCGACCGCAACGCGCCCAGCCCGTACTCGATCCCGCCGTTGCCGAGCGGCAGGCCGGTGAAGCCGCGCCCGAGCCGCCGCTCGGCCGGCGTCCAGGCCGAGGCCGGCCGCGGGCCGAGCACGTTGACCATGTAGTCCCAGAAGGTGCAGCGGGTGCCGCCCGGGTTGCGCTGCGGGTCGTAGGCGGCGTCGCCGACCTCGTCCGGGCAGTTGCTCGCCGAGGTCACGCCCTTGAACAGCCCCTCGTCGGCGGTGATCGAGTTGAGCGGCGTCAGGTGGCCCTCGACCAGCGCCATGTGGAGCGGCGTCCAGAGCGTGTCGCCCGACCGCGACGGGTCGTCGAAGTAGCTGCGCATCACGTGGTAGTCGAGGAACTGCGCGCCCGGCGACATCGTGTCGGGGTAGGCGCAGGCGAGGATCAGCCCCTGGTAGATCCCGGGGTAGGCGTTGGCCACCTGCTGCTGGGTCAGCGCTCCGCCCGAGCAGCCGACGCCGATCGTGTAGCGGAGGTCGCCGTAGCGCTCGATCACCCGCTCCTTGGCCATGATCAGCGACTCGGCCTGGACCACCAGGTTGCAGTTGTGGCCGTTGTTGTCGAGCGCGGTCGACATCACCGCGAAGCCGCGGCCGAGGGCGGTCGCGACGCTGTCGGCCCCGGCCAGGCCGTCGACCAGCCCGGCGCCGGTGGCGAGGTTGTCCTTGGTGACGCTGGGCGCGCCGCCGGGACCGTAGGAGACCCCGCAGCTGCCGCCGTGGGTGATCAGCAGCTTGCCGTTGAACTGGGCCTGCGGGCGGGCGCGGGTCCACGGCTGCCCGGGCCGGTAGAGGGTCGCGATCTTGTACTGGTCGCGGTCCTGGTAGCCGGTCTCGATCCGGATCACGAACGGCACCCTCTGGCCGTTGTCGGTGGTGGTGGTCGCGACGTCGCTCGGCGGGTCGGCGGGGTCGTAGGGCCGCAGGCCCGGGTCCAGCAGGTTGGCCGGGCGATACAGGTACTCGTAGCTCGGCGGCTGGTTGCACTGCCGGTCGCGGGCGGTCTTCTGGCACTTCCAGGGCTGGATCTGGGGACCGGAGAAGAGCGGGCCGCCGTTGGGGTGGTTGGTGATCGTCAGCCGCGCGCCGCGGCCGTCGGGCAGCTGGGCGGTGACGACGTTGCGGCCGACCCGCAGCCCCTCGACCAGCCCCTCCAGCCGGCGGGCGGAGCGGCGGGCGAAGGCGCGGCTGACGTCGCGCTCGCCGACCCGCACCACCACCCGCGCCGGGTCGCTGCCGGCCGGCAGTCCGATCGCGAGCGCGGCGTCGCCGCCCGAGATCAGGTCGGCCCGGTTGGAGAGGGTCGTGATCGTGACCCCGTCCGGTGCGGCCGCCGCGGCCGCGCTCGCCCCCGCCCCGCTCGCTCCGAGCAGCAGCACGGCCACCTGCGCCGTCCGCGCGACGCGTCCCCAACGAACTCGCACCACGGTCCTCCCCGACCGACTCCCCCGCACCGGTTACGCCGGTGCAACCAGCGGGAGCACCCTAGCGAGTCGGCGGGATCCGCGTCCACCGCGGCGCCGCCGCTCAGCCCGCCCAGCGGTAGGGCACCAGCGCGTTGCGGGCGTGGAGCGCGGCCTCCAGCAGCGCGCCGCGGCGGCCGCCGGCGTAGGCCGGGCCGCAGCCGTCGACGAGCAGCGCCCGCACCAGCGCGGTGCCGCGCGGGTCGAGCTGGACGTCGGAGCGGAGCAGCCGCTCGATCTCCTCCAGCGCCTCGCGCGCGTCCAGCACCTGGGCCGGCACGACCGGCACCCGCGGGCCGAGGACGCCCTCCGGCCGCTGGGCGTGGAGGACCATCAGCTCGAGGCCGTCGGCCAGCCGCGTGCGGTCGCGCCGCTCGAGCATCGTGCGGACGCGGACGTCGAGCGGCGGGCGGCCGTCGTGGCGGCCGCGCACGACCATCGGTCGCCAGCGGTGGCCGCCGGAGGTGGGGTGCGTGCTCATGGAGGGGACGTTGCTCCGACCTCCGCCGCGAGCGGATCAAGAACCGCGGACGCCGCATCAAGCCGCCGTGAAGGCCGGCTCTCCATCGCCTGCGGCACCTTCCCTGCGCTACCCTCCGCAGTAGATCTACGTCCCAACGACTCAGATCACCTATGCAGCGACGCTCCGGCGTGCTACCGTTCTCCCCAAGACGGTTGACCACCTCAACTTCCGAGGTTCACAAGCACATGTCCTCCACCCTGCTCCTGATCCCGCTCGACGACACGGTCGTCTTCCCGACGATGGACGTGACGCTGCCGGTCGACCCGGGCGATGAGGAGCGCGTGCTCCTGGTCCCGCGGATCGACGGCGAGTTCGCGCCCGTCGGCACCATCGCCCGCGTCACCCGCCGCGTGCGGCTGCCCGGCGGCGGCCGCGGCGCGATGTTCGAGGGCGTGGCCCGCGGCGTCGCCGGCGCCGCCCAGACCGGCTCGACCGGCGAGCTGCGGGTCGCGGTCGAGGAGCACCCCGACGACGTCCCGGTCGACGGCCGCACCCGCGAGCTGGAGCGCGAGCTGCGCGCCACGATCGAGGAGATCCTCCAGCTGCGTGGCGACGACGGCTCGGTGGCCGCCGTCCTGCGGGCGATCAAGGAGCCCGGCACGCTGGCCGACTCGACCGGCTACGACCCCGAGCTGACCGTCGAGCAGAAGGTCGAGATCCTCTCGACGCTCGACGTCACCGAGCGGCTGGCCCTGGCCACGCGGCTGCTGCGCGAGCGGCTGACCGACCTCCAGCTGCGGCGCAAGATCCGCGACGAGGTCGAGTCCGGCGCCCAGAAGCAGCAGCGCGAGTACCTGCTGCGCAAGCAGATGGAGTCGATCCGGCAGGAGCTGGGCGACGACGACGCCTCGGTGGTCGACGAGTACCGCACGAAGATCGAGGACGCCGGGATGCCCGAGGCCGTCCGCGAGCAGGCCGACAAGGAGCTGGCCCGCTTCGAGCGGATGGGCGGCGAGGGCTCCGGCGAGGCCCAGATGATCCGCAACTACCTCGACTGGCTGATCGCCGTGCCGTGGAGCGGGCGCTCGGACGAGAACCTCGACCCGACCCACGCCCGCGAGGTGCTCGACAGCGACCACTTCGGGCTCGAGGACGTCAAGGACCGGATCGTCGAGTTCCTGGCCGTCAAGAAGCTGCGGGCCGACCGCGGCCTCGACGGCGACGAGGCGGGCGACGGCGACGAGCGTCCGCGGTCGAGCCAGCGCCGGACCGGCGGCACGATCCTGACCCTGATCGGGCCCCCCGGCACCGGCAAGACCTCGATCGGCGAGTCGATCGCGAAGGCGACCGGGCGCGAGTTCGTGCGGATCGCCCTCGGCGGCGTCCGCGACGAGTCGGAGATCCGCGGCCACCGCCGGACCTACATCGGCGCGCTGCCGGGCCGGCTGGTGCGGGCCCTGCGCGACGCCGGCACGATGAACCCGGTGATCCTGCTCGACGAGGTCGACAAGGTCGGCGCCGACTGGCGCGGCGACCCCTCGGCGGCGCTGCTCGAGGTCCTGGACCCGGCCCAGAACCACAGCTTCCGCGACCACTACCTGGACGTCGAGCTGGACCTGTCGCAGGTCCTGTTCCTGGCCACCGCCAACAGCCTGGAGACCATCCCCGCCCCGCTGCTGGACCGGATGGAGCTGATCCCCTTCGACGGCTACACCGTGGCCGAGAAGACCGCGATCGCCCGCGACCACCTGGTCCCCCGGCAGCTGAAGGCCAACGCCCTCGAGCCGAAGGAGGTCGCGATCAGCGACGACATGCTGCGCCTCGTCGTCGACGAGTACACCCGCGAGTCCGGCGTCCGCCAGCTCGAGCGCGAGGTCGGCAAGCTGCTGCGCAAGGCGGCGACCGGGATCGCGTCCGGCAAGGACGACGCGCCGGTGGTGATCGACCTCGACCGGGTCCGCGACGCGCTCGGCCGCCAGAAGGTCTTCCACGAGTCCGCGGCCCGCACGGCGGTGCCCGGCGTGGCGACCGGCCTGGCCGTGACCGGGACCGGCGGCGACGTGCTCTTCATCGAGGCGACGCGGCTGCCGGTGCCCGGCTCGAAGGGCGGCCTGGTGCTGACCGGCCAGCTCGGCGACGTGATGAAGGAGTCGGCCCGGATCGCCCTCAGCTGGGTGCGGGCCAACGCCGAGAAGCTGGGGATCGATCCGGCCCAGTTCGAGGACGCGGAGTTCCACGTCCACGTGCCGGCCGGCGCGATCCCGAAGGACGGCCCCTCGGCCGGGATCACGATGGTGACGGCGCTGGTCTCGCTGCTGACCGGCCGCCCGGTCAAGCACACGGTCGGGATGACCGGCGAGGTCACCCTCCAGGGCCGGGTGCTGCCGATCGGCGGGCTGAAGCAGAAGTCGCTGGCCGCGCACGCCGCGGGGCTGACCGACATCGTGATCTCCGAGCGCAACCGGGGCGATCTGGACGACGTGCCGCAGGAGGTCCGCGACGCGGTCTCCTTCCACCCGACGATGAGCCTCGACGAGGTGCTCGCCGTCGCGCTGGAGGAGCGCCCGGTCGGCGTCGCCACCGCCGCCTGACCCCCGACCCCGCCCCTCCCTCCCCCACGACGGGCCCCGCCAGCGCGGCGGGGCCCGTCGCCGTTCGCGGCCGCCCGCCCGTCAGCCGGCGCGTGGGCGACCGCCGGTCCGCTACAACTGGGGTCCAACAACGACGTCGGGGTCACCGTCTTGTCTTCTCGTTCCTCAACGCCGCTCGGGGTGGGCGGCGCCGTCCTGCTGGCGCTGCTCGCGGCGTCCGGCCCGGCCGCGGCCGCGGTCCCCGCGCCGCGCTCGCCGGCCGATCAGACGATCCGCACGCTGACGGGCTGGACCGTGTCCGTGCACGGGCCGGACACGGTCGCCGAGAACGCGAAGGTCAGCACCGAGATCGCGATCCGCGACTTCTCCGGCCAGGTCACCGACGTCCTCTACCCGGAGACCGACCTCGAGTCCGAGGGCTGCCGGCCCAAGCAGCGGCCGAACTGCGTGCCGGCGCGGGTGGCGCCCGGCCCGCCGAAGCTGATCGGCGAGCTGGGGCTGGTGGTCCAGGACAACCTCCGCGACCCGCCCGGCGTGATCGTGCAGATGAAGCGCGCCGGCGACCACTGCTGCCAGCTGCTGGTCGGCTACGTGCCCGACCCGGCCGGCGGCTACTCGGTGGCGACGCTCAACGCCGGCGGCGAGCGGCTGCTGAGCGTCGACCAGGTGTCGCGGATCCGGGTCGGCAACCAGGCCTGGGAGACGCTCGACTGGCGCTGGCGCGCCCACCAGCCGAACTACCGCTGGGTCAGCCTCGACGAGGACGGCTGGATCGACGTCACCAGCGACGAGCAGCACCACGCCGAGCTGCGGCGGCTGACGCGGGCGCTGCGCAAGGCCCGGACCGCCGGCGCGGCCCGTTCGACGCGGGCGGTGATCATCTCCCACGTCCAGGCGCTGGGCGAGAAGGCGCGAGCCGAGAAGCTGCTGCGCAGCTACCGCCGGCGCTACGGCAAGACGCCCGCCGCGCGGCTGCAGACGCTGCTCGCCGTCCAGCGCGAGAGCGAGGACGGGGCCAGCGAGCGGATCGCCCGCGCCCGCGCCGCGACCCGCCCGGCCGCCTGGGACGCGCGATGAGCCGCCTGCGCGCCGCCGCCCTGGCCGGGACCGCCGCCGCCCTGGCCGGGACCGCCGCCGCGATGGCCGCCGGTGCCGCCGCGCCCGGGGTGGTCGCCGCGACCGCCGGCGCCCCCAACGACCCGGCCTTCGACCAGCAGTGGGCGCTGCGGGCCGGCGGGGCGACGGTCGAGGACGGCCGCGGGGCCAGCGGACGCGCCGTCGCCGGAGCCGACGTCGGCGCGCTGGAGGCGTGGGCGATCGCCCGTGGCGACGGCCAGCGGGTGGCCGTGGTCGACACCGGGATCACGCCGACGACGCCCGACCTGCGCGGCCGGCTGGCCGTCGCCGACGGTGCGCCGGGGCAGAACCAGCCGGACGCCGACCCGAGCGGCCACGGGACCGTCGTCGCGACCGTGCTGGCCGCCAACGCCGGCGACCGGACCGGGATCGCCGGGATCGCCCCGCGGGCGACGGTGCTCTCGCTGCCGGGGATCGGCGGGCTCTGGCCGGGTCCGAACGCGCTCGCCGAGGCGCTGGCGTCGGCCGGCGACCGCGGGATCCCGATCGTCAACGTCAGCATCGTCGAGACGGCCGCCGCGCAGGCGGTCGTGCAGGCGATCGCCGCCCACCCGCAGACGCTCTACGTGGCCGCGGCCGGCAACGGCGAGACGACCGAGAGCGAGCTGGGGATCGCGGCCCACGGCGACCAGGGCGTCGACGTCGACGCCCGCCCCACCTACCCCTGCGCGCTCGACCTGCCGAACGTGATCTGCGTCGGCGCCAGCGACCTGACCGGCAACCGCGCCTGGTTCGCCAACTACGGCCGCGCCGCCGTCGACCTGTTCGCGCCCGGCGTGGCGATCTACGCCACCCGCGGCGACGGCGAGCTGGTCGCGGCCAGCGGCAGCTCGGTCGCCGCCCCGCTCGTCTCCGGGACCCTGGCGCTGATGCGACAGGCGAACCCCTCGCTCGACGCGGCGGGGCTGAAGGCGACGCTGCTGGCCCACGTCCGGCGGGTGCCCTCGCTGGCCGGGGCCGCGACCAGCGGCGGCCGGCTCGACGCCGCCGCGGCCGTCCGCGCGGCGGCGGTGGCCAAGGGCGGCAGCCTGGCCGGCCCGCCGACCCTCGACCAGGTCGCGCTCTCGCGGCGGACGCTGGTCGACTGCCGCCCGAAGCGCCGCGGCTGCCGTTCGCGGGCCGCGCGGCTCTCGTGGCGGGTCTCGCTCGCGGGGACGCTGCGGATCCGCGTCCAGCGCCGCAGCGGCCGCCGCTGGCGGACGGTCGCCACCACCACCCGCACCGTCGCGGCCGGCCGCGGCCGCTACGACCTCGGCGGCCGCGTCGGCGGTCGCACGCTGAAGCCCGGCGGCTACCGGGTCGCGGTCCGCGCGCGCTCCGCGGCCGACCGCTGGTCGCGCGAGACGACCCGCTCGCTCACCGTCCGCCGCTAGTCGCGTTGCGGTCGCTCAGCGACCGGAACGTCACAGCCGGCGGGCCTTTTCCGGCCCGCCAAGCACGAGCGGGCGCCGCAGCCCCCCGACTGCGACGCCCGCCGCCGCGCTCGTGAGGAGCGCGGGTGCTCGTGGCCCCCGGCCGGTGACCGTCGTCCCGCGGGACGACGGTCACCCGCACCGGGTCAACCCTTCTTGCCGGAGCGCTTGGCGGCGCTCTTGACCGACACCTTCTGGACCCGGTACTGGCCCTTCGCGAAGGCCTTCAGGACCTTGGCGTTGGCGCGGGCCTGCTTGGCGCTCTTGGCCGGCTTGAGGGCCTTGCGGACCTTCGCCGGCAGGGCGCCCTGCGTCTTGGCCTTGCGCAGCCGCAGCGCGGCCTTCGAGGTCCCGACCGGGGCGATCGCCGACGCCGTGGTGCCGGCCGAGACGACCTGGACGACCGGCGCCGAGTTGGCGAGGTCGATCGACTGCAGGCCACCGCGGAACGGCACGCCGAGGGTGCCGCCGGCCTGGTAGCCGTCGATCTGGACCGCCGTCGCCGCCGCGACCTGGTTGGGCAGGAACTGGATCCGGATCGTCTGCGGGCCCGGCGCGCCGGTGCTGCCGAGGCTGACCAGGGTCGGCACGCCGGCGATCACGTCGCCGTTGGCGTCGAGCAGGTGGAAGTCCGTCCCGCTGAACGTGGTGCCGTTGGTGCGGCTGTCGAGCGTGATGTCGACCTGGCCGTTGCTCTTGTTGATCGTGGCCGAGGTCGCGTCGGGCGCCGAGGTCCAGCCGGTCGAGACGCCGCCGGCGTTGCCGCCGATCGGGGCGCCGCCGCCGATCCCGATCTGGCCGTTGGCGCTCTGGATGCCGCCGACGATCTGGCCGGCGTGCACGAAGTGCTCCTGCGCCTTGTCGGCCGGGTTCGGGAAGTTGACCGTGACCGACGTGCCGTCGGCGTTGACCACCGCGTTGCTGCCGGTGACGAAGTTCCCGGTCGCCGTGTAGGCGTAGAACAGCGGCGCGATCGGCGACTTGATCGGCTCGTCGTAGTGGTAGGTGACCGACGTCGAGCCGCCCGAGAGCCCGAGCTCGGCCGAGACCAGGTCCGGCAGCGCGGTCAGGCCGCTGGTGCCGGGAACGGCCGCGTGGCTGATCGGGTTGAGGCCGCCGATCAGGCCGGTGCGGTTGCGGGCCTGGACGGCGCCGGGCACCACGATGACCCGCTTGGCCTCGGTCACCAGGTTGCTGGCGCCGGTCGGGAAGCGGACGCCGACCTCGTAGTCGCTGTAGCTGTTGATCGAGGTGCCGAGGACGATCTGGCCGCTCGACTTCACGAAGCTGAACAGCGCCGGCAGGGCGATCTGCGGGTCGAGCTTCTGGTCGAAGGTGAAGATCAGGACGTTGGCGTTCAGGTTCGACTCGTCGACCCGCACGCCGACCAGGTCCGGGCCGTTGGTGTGGCCGCGGGTGCCGGTCTGGCCCTTGGCGCCGGTGACGCCGGTCGAGTCGGCGATGTTCGGCTGGTTGCCGTTGAAGGCGCGGACCGCACCGCCGTTGACGGCGCCGTAGGAGACCTCGTCGAAGTCCGGCGACGTGGAGGTCCAGCGCAGCTCGACCGTGTTCGGCTTGCTGCCGACGACCGACGCCGCGTTGGCGAACGGCAGGTTGGTGGCCGAGCCGAAGCGGTTCGACGAGCCGTAGCCGCCGAGCGTGAACTGGTTCGGGCTGATGGCGTTCGAGGCCAGCGGCTCGTCGAAGGTGAACCAGGCCACCTTGTCGGGGCCGGACTCGCCGAACGTCACCGAGCGGAGATCCGGCACGTGGTTGAAGTTGGCCGGGTTGGCCCCGCCGAGAGCGGCGCCGGCCGGCGCGGCGGCCAGCAGCGAGGCCGCCAGGACGCCGCCCGCGGCGGTCGCCAGGCGCACGCGGCGCCGAGCACGATCGTTGGTCATCTGTCCCCCTAGAGACGTCTATGTCGCGTTTCCCAGCGGCGTCGACCCCTCGACACCGCCGGACCACCCCCTGCGACCGACCCACGGCCACAAGTCCTCGGACTAGTGAACAGGGTCGTTCGTGGCCGGTCAACCTTCTCTGTCGGGGACCCGTCACAACCGGCGACGCCGGCGTGACGAAATCCCCGCGCAGGGGAGCCAGAGACGGACGAGCGCCGCGATCCGTGCGATCGCGACGCTCTCCGGCGGCGCGCCCGTGCCGAGGGCGCGCCCATCCGCCGGTCCGCCGCAACGGGCGGCGGACCGGACGCGGAACTCAGCCCTTCTTGGCGGCCTTCTTGACCGCGACCTTCTTGACCTTGTAGCTGGCGCTGCGCTTCTTGCCGTAGAAGGCCTTCAGGACCTTGGCGTTGGCGCGGGCCTGCTTGGCGCTCTTGGCCGGCTTCAGGGCCTTGCGGACCTTCGCCGGCAGCACGCCGACCGTCTTGACCTTGCGCAGCTTCAGGACCTTCTTCGAGGTCCCGACCGGCGCGATCGCGGCAGCCGAGGCAGCCGCCGACAGCGACTGCGCGACCGGTGCCGCGTTGAGACCGTCGGGGCCGGCGTTGGAGCCGGCGACCGCGAACGGGCCGGACTGGCCGAAGGCGTCCCAGCCCTGGATCTCGAGCGCCGAGGACGCCGCGACCTGGTTGGGCAGGAACTGCAGGCGGATCGTCTGCGGGCCCGGGGCGCCGTTGGAGCCCTCGCTCACGACCGACGCCGCACCGGCGACGACCGTGTCGCCGTTGGCGTCGACCAGCGTGAACGCGGTCGGATCGACCGACGGGATCGTCAGGCGGGTGTCGAAGGTGACGTCGACCTGGCCGTTGTTCTTGTTGAACGTGGCGGAGGTGGCGTCGGGGGCCGAGGTCCAGCCGGTCGACGTCGCGCCGGCGTTGCCGCCGATCGGGGTCGTGTCGGCGAGCACCGGAACGGCGTTCGCGTTCAGGACCGCGCCGTCGAAGACGGTCGCGGAGACGAAGTGCTCCTGCGAGAGGTTGGCGGCCGGGTTCGGGAAGTTGACCGTCACCGACTTGCCGTCCGCGTTGATCACCGCCGAGGTGCCGGCCACGGGGGTGCCGCTCGCGGTCTGGCCGAAGAAGCGGTTGGCGAGCGGCGTGTTGACCGGCTCGTCGTAGTGGAAGGTGATCGACGTCGAGCCGCCCGAGCTGCCGAGCTCGGCCGAGAGCAGGTCGGGACGGGCCGTCGCCTTGCTCTTGCCGGCGACCGCGAGGATCGTCGGCAGGCTCGGGTTGCCGTTGTTGACCGACTGGGTGCCGCCGCCGGCATCAGCGGCCTCGACGGCCTCGGTCACCAGGTCGTCGCCGGGCAGCGACGGGAAGCGGACGGCCACCTCGTAGCTGCTGGCCGACGCGATCGACGCCGCGGCGACGGTCGCGCCGTCCTGCTTGATGAACGCGTAGCGCGTCGGGTCGACCGAGCCGGTGTCGATCCGCTGGTCGTAGGTGAAGATCAGGACGTTGGCGTTCAGGTTCGACTCGTCGACCCGGACGCCGACCAGGTCGGGCGCGACGGTGCGGCCGCGGGTGCCGCTCTGGCCCTTGGCGCCGGTGACCGCGGTCGAGTCGACCCGGTTCGGCTGGTTGCCGTTGAAGGCGCGGACGGCGCCGGCGTTGGCGACGCCGTAGGTGACCTCGTTGAAGTCGACGTCGTTCGACGTCCACCGCAGCTCGACGGTGTTCGGCTTGCTGCCGACCACCGAGGCGGCGTCGGCCAGCGGGACCTGCTGGCTCGAGGCGTAGCCGCCGAGCGCGAAGTCGCCGGGGTTGACCGCGTTCGAGGCCAGCGGCTCGTCGAACGTGAACCAGGCGACCAGGTCGGGACCCGACTCGCCGAACGTCACCGAACGGAGGTCCGGAACGTGGTTGTAGCTGGCGGGGTTGGCCCCACCGAGAGCCGCCGAGGCGGGAGCCGCCGCGGCGAGGGAGACCGCCAGCACGCCGCCGGCGATCGCGGAACGGCGCGCCAGGCGCCGAGCGTTCGTAGTCATGTAGGTCCTCCTTCAGAGGGCCGAATGTCCTCCGGCTCGAGCCCGACCAAGGCTCCGAACCGCACCCCACGGCCAACCCAGTACGGCCGCTGACGGCGACGACGCTAGCACCAACCATCGTCGACACGCGCCGCAGACCGCCGTTGTGTCGGCACGACGACGGTTCGTCCGTCGCCGAACCGTCGCCGGTCGGTCCGCGGCACGGAAGGCGCCGTGCCGCGGACCGGGAGCGAGGGGTCAGCGCTTCTTGGCCGCCCGCTTGACGGCGACCTTCTTGACCTTGTAGCTGGCGGCGCGCTTCTTGCCGTAGAAGGCCCGGAGGACCTTGGCGTTGGCGCGGGCCTGCTTGGCGCTCTTGGCCGGCTTCAGGGCCTTGCGGACCTTCGCCGGCAGCACGCCGACCGTCTTGACCTTGCGCAGCTTCAGGACCTTCTTCGACGTCCCGACCGGCGCGATCGCCGCCGCCGACGCCGCCGCCGACAGCGACTGCGCGACCGGCGCGCTGTTGGGCCCGTCGACGCCGACGTTCGAGCCGAGGAAGCCGAACGGTCCCGAGGTGCCGAAGGCGTCCCAGCCCTGGATCTCGATCGCCGAGGCGGCCGCGACCTGGTTGGGCAGGAACTGCAGGCGGATCGTCTGCGGACCGGGCGCCCCGTTGGAGCCCTCGCTGACCACCGACGCCGCCCCGGCGACGACCGTGTCGCCGTTGGCGTCGACCAGCGTGAACCCGGCCGGGTTCACCGACGGGATCTGCAGCCGGGTGTCGAGCGTGACGTCGACCTGGCCGTTGCTCTTGTTGAACGTGGCCGAGGTCGCGTCGGGCGCCGAGGTCCACCCGGTCGCCAGCGCGCCGGCGTTGCCGCCGATCGGCACCGAATCCCCGATCGAGGGCACGGCGTTGACGTTGCTGACCGCGCCGAAGAAGGCCAGCGCCTCGACGAAGTGCTCCTGCGAGAGGTTGGCCGCCGGGTTCGGGAAGTTGACCGTCACCGACTTGCCGTCGGCGTTGATCACCGCCGACGTGGCCGGCACGTTGGTGCCGCTGGCCGTCCGCGCCAGGAACAGCGGCGCGACCGCGTTGGTGACGGGCTCGTCGTAGTGGTACGTGATCGAGGTCGATCCGCCCCCGCTGCCGAGCTCGGCCGAGAGCAGGTCCGGACGAGCCGTCGCCTTGCTCTTGCCCGCGACCGCCAGGACGGTCGGCGCGCTCGGGTTGCCGTTGTTCACCGACAGGACGCCGGCGCCGCCGTCGACCCCCTCGACGGCCTCGGTGACCAGGTCGTCACCGGGCAGCGACGGGAAGCGGACCGCCACCTCGTAGCCGCTGGCCGACGCGATCGACGCCGCGGCGACGGCGGCGCCATCCTGCTTGATGAAGAAGTACTGCGCCGGGTTGACCGAGCCGCTGTCGATCCGCTGGTCGTAGGTGTAGATCAGGACGTTGGCGTTCAGGTTCGACTCGTCGACCCGCACGCCGACCAGGTCGGGACCGACCGTGTGGCCGCGGGTACCGGTCTGGCCCTTGGCCCCGGTGACCGCGGTCGAGTCGACCCGGTTCGGCTGGTTGCCGTTGAAGGCGCGCACCGCAGCCGCGTTGACCACGCCGTAGGTGACGGAGTCGAAGTCGACGTCGTTGCTGGTCCAGCGCAGCTCGACCGTGTTCGGCTTGCTGCCGACCACCGAGGCCGCGTCGGCCGGCGGAACCTGCTGGCTCGACGCGTAGCCGCCGAGCGTGAAGTCGGCCGGGTTGATCGCGTTCGAGGCCAGCGGCTCGTCGAACGTGAACCACGCGACCAGGTCGGGACCCGACTCGCCGAAGGTCACCGACCGCAGGTCCGGAACGTGGTTGTAGTTGGCGGGGTTCGCCCCACCGAGGGCGGCCGACGCCGGAGCGGCGGCAGCCAGGGAGATCGCCAGCACCCCGCCGGCGATCGCGGAACGGCGCGCGCGGCGCCGAGCGTTCGTAGTCATATGAGGTCCTCCTTCAGAGGCCCGTTTCTGTCTCCGGCCGGAGCCCGACCAAGGCTCCCAACCGCACCCCACGGCCAACCCAGTGCGGCCGCTGACAGCGTCGACCGTACCACCGGAGCAGGAGCCCGCCGCGGACGTGTCGGGACGGCGACACACGCGTCGTCGCCGTCCCGTCGCGAGCGGCCGTTCAGCGCTTCCCGGCGGCCTTCTTGACGGCCACCTTCCTGGCCTTCAGCGAGCCGCCGGCCTTCAGGTAGCGGCGGATGACCCGCGCGTTGGCGCGGGCCCGCTTGGCGCTGCGGGTCGGCTTCAGCGCGCGCTGGAGCCTGGCCGGCAGCACGCCGACCTTCTTCACCGAGCGCAGCTTCAGCTTCGCCTTCGCGGTCCCGACCGGCGCGATCGCCGCCGCCGTCGTGCCCGCGGTCAGCGCCTGCGCCACCGGCACCGAGTTCGCCCCGTCGGCCGTCACCAGCGAGCCGAAGAACGGCGTCGGACCGGTGACGCCGAACGGCGCGTCGTAGCCGTTCAGCTCGATCGCCGACGCGGCGGCGACCTGGTTGGGCAGGAACTGCAGCCGGATCGTCTGCGGGCCCGGCGCACCGTCCGAGCCGGCGCTGACGACCGACTGGGCGCCGGCGACGACGGTGTCGCCGTTGCTGTCGACCAGCGTGAACGCGACCGGGTTGACGCCGATCGTCACGTTCAGGCGGGTGTCGAGCGTGACGTCGACCTGGCCGTTCTGCTTGTTGAACGTCGCCGAGGTCGCCTCGGGCGCGGACGTCCAGCCGGTCGAGGACGCCCCCGCGTTGCCGCCGATCGGCGCCGAGTCGTTGAGGACCGGGACGTTGTTGGCGTTCAGCACCGCCCCGGTCAGGTTGAAGGCCTGGACGTAGTGCTCCTGGCTCTTCTGGGCCGTCGGGTTCGGGAAGTTCACCGTCACCGTCTTGCCGTCGGCGTTGACCACCGCCGTGCTGCCCGCCACGTAGACGCCGCTGGCGGTCCGGACGAAGAAGCTGCCCGCGATCGGCGCGTGGACCGGCTCGTCGTAGCTGTAGGTGACCGAGGTCGTGCCCCCGCCGCTGCCCAGCTCGGCCGCCAGCAGGTCGGGACGGGCGGTCGCCTTCGACTTGCCCGCGACCGCGACCACGCCGGCCGAGTTGAAGTTGGCGTAGTTGGCGGAGAAGGTCGCGCCGACGTTGGCGAAGCCCTCGACCGCCTCGGTCACGAGGTCGTCACCGGGCAACGACGGGAAGCGGACCGCGACCTCGTAGGCGCTGATCGACGCGATCGAGGCCGGCGCCACCGTGGTGCCGTCCTGCTTGACGAACCCGAACGCCCCCGGGACCGCGACGCCGTTGAGCGCCTGGTCGAAGGTGAAGATCAGGACGTTGGCGTTCAGGTTCGACTCGTCCACGCGCACGCCGACCAGCTCGGGACCGACCGAGTGGCCGCGGGTGCCCGACTGGCCCTTCGCGCCGGTGACGGCGGTCGAGTCGACCCGGTTCGGCTGGTTGCCGTTGAAGGCGCGGACGGCACCCGCGTTGACCACGCCGTAGGTAGTCTCGTCGAAGTCGACGCCGTTCGACGTCCACCGCAGCTCGACCGTGTTCGGCTTGCTGCCGACCACCGACGCGACGTCGGCCGTCGGGATCCGCTGGCTGGAGGCGTAGCCGCCGAGCGTGAACTGGGTCGGATCGATCGCGTTCGAGGCCAGCGGCTCGTCGAACGTGAACCAGGCCACCTGGTCGGGCCCGGACTCGCCGAAGGTCACCGACCGCAGGTCCGGAACGTGGTTGTAGTTGGCGGGGTTCGCCCCGCCGAGCGCGGCCGAGGCGGGCGCGGCGGCCGCGAGCGAGACCGCCAGCACCCCACCGGCGATCGCCGAACGGCGCGCGAGGCGCCGAGCGTAGGACGTCATTCGAGGGTCCCCCTTCGAGCTGTTTTTCCGACCCGCAGCCCGACCAAGGCCCGGTGTCGCACCCCGCGGCCAACCCGTGACGGCCGCACGACCGCCCCAGTCAACCGCGACGGAGCCCGCACCGTCAACGCCGACGCGCCGCTCTGCCGGGCCCACGACGGAGCCCGTGTCGGCGCGCCGACAGAGTCCGGTCAGCGCTTGCGCGGGGCCCGGCGGGCGGCGACCCGAGTCACCCGCAGCCGCCGGTCGCGCGGGTCGGCGCGCAGGAAGCGCACGATCAGCCGCGCGTTGGCGCGGGCGCGGCGCTGATCCCGCGTCGGCCGCAGCGCCCGCCGGACCGCCGCCGGCAGGACCCCGATCGTGCGCACGCCCCGCAGCCGCAGCCGCGCGGCGGAGGTGCCGAGCGGCGCGATCGCGGCCGCCGTCGCCGCCGGGCTCAGCGCCTGGGCGACCGGGATCGCGTTGGCCGGATCGACCGCCGCCAGCGAGCCGCGGAAGGGCACGCCGGCGAGGCCGCCGGCCGCGTAGCCGTCCAGCTCGAGCGCGTGCGCCACCGCCAGCTCGTGGGGCAGGAACTGCAGCCGGATCGTCTGCGGGCCGGGAGCCCCGTTCGAGCCCTGGCTGACGACGTCGAGCGCCCCGGCCCGGACCAGGTCGCCGTTGTCGTCGACCAGCCGGAACCGCGCCGGATCGACCGAGGGGATCTCCAGCCGGGTGTCGAGCGTCAGGTCGACCTGGCCGTTGCGGCGGTCGAAGGTGACCGCGGTCGCGTCGGGCGCGGTCGTCCAGCCGCCGGCGAGCGCCCCGGCGTTGCCGCCGGTCGCGACGGCGCCGCTGGCGGCGGCGTTGCCGTTGGCGTCCCGCACCGCGCCCGGCAGCGTGACCGCGTGGACGTAGTGCTCCTGCTCGCGGGCGGGGTGCGGGTGGGTGACCCGGACCGTGTAGCCGTCGGCGGTGACGACCGCGGTCCGTCCCGGCACCGGCACCCCCGAGGCGGTGTAGGCCAGGAACGAGGCGGCGATCGGCGTGTTGACCGGCTCGTCGTAGCGGTAGTCGATCGAGGTCGCACCCGCCGTCGGATCGACCTCGGCCGTGATCAGGTCGGGCAGCGCGGTGGTGCCGCCCTGGCCGACCACCACCGCCTGGCCGGGCGGGCTCGGGTTGCCGTGGTCGGCGGAGCGGACCGCGCCGACGCCGACGTTGGCCCGCACCGCCTCGGTCACCAGGTCGTCGCCGGGCGGCGAGCCGAAGCGGACCGCCACCTCGTAGTCGCTGGCCGAGGCCAGCGCCCCCGCCGGCTCGGTGCGACCGTCGCGCTTGACGAACCGGAACTGGCCCGGCACGACCGCGGTCCGGTCGATCCGCTGGTCGAAGGTGAAGATCAGGACGTTGGCGTTCAGGTTCGACTCGTCGACGCGGACCCCGACCAGATCGGGCCCGATCGTGTGGCCGCGGGTGCCGGAGCGGCTCTCGCTGCCGCTGACCGCGATCGCGTCGACCCGGTTCGGCTGGTTGCCGTCGAAGGCCCGCACCGCCCCGGCGTTCACGACCCCGTAGGTCGCCTGCGACAGGTCGGGGCCGGGGCTGGCGTAGCGCAGCTCGACCACGTTCGGCCGCGTCCCGACCACCGACGCGGCGTCGGCGACCGGCAGCTGCTGGCTGGAGCCGTAGCCGCCGAGCCGGAAGTCGGCGGCGGCGACCGCGTTGCTGGCCAGCGGCTCGTCGAAGGCGAACAGCACCACCCGGTCGGGACCGCTGCGGGTGAGGGTCACCGACAGCAGGTCGGGCACGTGGGCGTAGCGGGCCGGTGGCGCTCCGCCGAGCGCGGCGGCGACCGGTTGGGCGACGGCCAACGGCGCCAGCGCGACGGCGACCGCCGCACCCCACCCCCATCTACGGACTAGTTCATGCTGACCAGGCACGACGGGGGATTGAACGCGCTCGCGAGGCCCCGGTCAAGCGCCGGTGGCGTCGGTGCGGGCGCGAACGCGCGACGCGCCGCGGCCGGCAGGGCCGACCACGGCGCGTCGGGGAAGCGCTACTTGCGCTTGGCGGCCGGCCTGATCCGGACCGTCTTGACCTTGTACCGGCCGTTGGCGAACGCCTGCAGGACGCGGGCGTTGCGGCGGGCCTGGGCCTGCGTCCTCGCCGGCTTCAGGGCCTTGCGGACCTTGGCCGGGAGGACCGCCTGGCTGGTCGCGCGGCGCAGCTTCAGCGACTTCTTGGCCGTGCCGACCGGCGCGATCGCCGCGGCGGTGGTGCCGGCGGTCAGCGACTGCGCGACCGGGATCGAGTTCGCGACGTCGACCGTCCCGAGCGAGCCGTTGAACGGGGTACCGAGCAGGCCGCCGGCGTTGTAGCCGTTGATCTCGATCGCCGAGGCGGCCGCGACCTGGTTGGGCAGGAACTGCAGGCGGATCGTCTGCGGGCCCGGCGCCCCGTCCGAGCCGGCCGAGATCGCGCTGCCGGCGACGGCGATCGGATCGCCGTTGCCGTCGACCAGCGTGAACTGGCCGGGCGCGATCGGCACCGCGGTGTTGAGGCGGGTGTCGAGGGTGATGTCGACCTGGCCGTTCGACTTGTTGAACGTCGCCGCGGTCGCGTCGGGCGCCGACGTCCAGCCGGTCGAGAAGGCACCGGCGTTGCCGCCGATCGCCTCGGTGTCGCCCCAGGCCGGCGTGCCGTTCGGGGTCGTCACCGCACCAGTGAAGAAGTGCGCCTCGACGAAGTGCTCCTGCGACTTCTGGGCGACTGGGTTCGGGAAGTTGACCGTCACCGACCGGCCGTCGGCGGTGATCACGGCGCTGGTGCCGGTGATGACCTGGCCGGTCGAGGTCCGGACCAGGAAGTCGCCGGCGACCGCGTTGGCGACCGGCTGGTCGAAGTCGTAGGTCACCGACGTCGAGCCGCCCGAGGCGCCGAGCGACGCCGAGAGCAGGTCGGGCAGCGTGGTGGTGCCGCTCTTGCCGGCCACCGGCACGACGGTGTTCTGGACCGAGTGCGCGCTGTCGGTCGCGTAGTTCTTGGCGAAGATGTTGGCGCCGCTGTTGACGAAGCCGGAGACCGCCTCGGTCACCAGGTCGTCGCCCGGCAGCGACGGGAAGCGGACGGCGACCTCGAAGTCGCTCGACGAGACCACGGTGGTCGCGTTGTGGGCCGAGCCGTCCTGCTTCAGGAACGAGAACGCGATCGGCGAGATGCCGCCCGGACCGACCTTGATCTTCTGGTCGAAGGTGTAGATCAGGACGTTGGCGTTCAGGTTCGACTCGTCGACCCGCACCCCGACCAGGTTCGGCGCGATCGAACGGCCACGGGTGCCGGACTGGCCCTTGGCCCCGGTGACGCCGGTCGAGTCGACGCGGTTCGGCTGGTTACCGTTGAAGGCGCGGACGGCGCCGGCGTTGACGACTCCGTAGCTCGTCTCGTCGAAGTCGGGCGAGGTCGAGGTCCAGCGCAGCTCGACCGTGTTCGGCTTGCTGCCGACGACCGAGGCGACGTTGGCCGTCGGCAGCCGGTCCGACGAGGCGTAGCCGCCGAGGGTGAACTGCGCCGGGTCGATCGCGTTGCTGGCGAGCGGCTCGTCGAACGTGAACCAGGCGATCTTGTCCGGCCCCGAGGACCCGAAGGTCACCGAACGCAGGTCCGGCACGTGGTTGTAGCTGGCGGGGTTCGCCCCACCGAGCGCGGCCGACGCCGGAGCGACGGCGACGAGCGAGGCGGCGAGCACGCCACCGGTGACCGCGGCGCGCCGGGCGCGCCGCGTCGACTTCTGACCCATTCGTGGTCTCCTTCGAGACACCCGGCGCCGTGTTCAGGATCGGGAGGTCTGACCGGACCGCACCCCACCCGCGAGGCCCCGGCACCGGTAGGCCCGCGAGTCGCGCCCCGTCCACGGATCCCGCGGACGAATACCCCAGCGCGGCCGCAACTGTGGCACGCCGCCGGACCCCCAGACGGCGGAAAGCGGCCGATTTCACCGGATGGTCACGGCTTGCGACGCCCCCGCGTCCGTCGGTCCGTCGGCCGGCCGACAGAACGACGACGGCCACCGGTGGGGAGACCGGTGGCCGTCGCTCGACCGCGCCGGGGGGGCGCGGTCAGGTCGGGGCACGCACGCGCCCCGACCGCTGTGGGTGGTCGTTCAGCCCTTCTTGGCCTTCTTGACCGCGGTCTTCTTGACCGTGACCTTGCCCTGGGCAAACTGGCGCAGGACCTTCGCGTTGGCGCGGGCCTGCTTGGCGTTCTTGGCCGGCTTCAGGGCCTCGCGGACCTTGGCCGGCAGCACGCCGACGGTCTTCACCTTGCGCAGCTTCAGCCGCGACTGCGGGGTGCCGACCGGCGCGATCGCCGCGGCCGAGGCGCGGGCGGTCAGCGACTGGGCGACCGGGACCGCGTCGAGCCCGTCGCTGAGCGCGTTCGAGCCGACGAACGGCGTGCCGAGCGTGCCGTTGGCCTGGTAGCCGTCGATCTCGATCGCCGAGGCGGCCGCGACCTGGTTGGGCAGGAACTGCAGGCGGATCGTCTGCGCCCCCGGGGCGCCGTTCGAGCCCTGGCTGATCACGGTCGCGCCGAGGGTCTGGATCGTGTCGCCGTTGGCGTCGACCAGGTGGAACTGGGTCGGGTCGACCGACGGGATCGTCAGCCGGCTGTCGAGCGTGACGTCGACCTGGCCGTTCTGCTTGTTGAAGGTGGCCGAGGTCGCGTCCGGGGCCGAGGTCCAGCCGGTCGACGCCGCGCCGGCGTTGCCGCCGACCGGGGCCGAGTCGGCCAGCACCAGCTGGCCGTTCGCGTTGCGGACGGCACCGTCGAAGTTGACGGCCTGGACGAAGTGCTCCTGCGAGCCGGCGACCGGCGTCGGGAAGTTGACCGTCACCGACTTGCCGTCGGCGTTGATCACGGCGTTGGTGCCCGCGACCAGGTAGCCGGCGGCGGTGCGCGCCAGGAAGTTGGCCGCGACCGGGGTGTTGACCGGCTCGTCGTAGACGTAGGTGATCGAGGTCGAGCCACCGGTCAGCGTCAGCTCGGCGCTGAGCAGGTCCGGCCGCGCCGTCGCCTTGCTCTTGCCGGCGACCGCGATCACGCCGGGGGTCCCCAGCTTGCTGTGGTTGCGGCCCTGGACGGCGCCGAGCAGCACCTGGCCCTCGATCGCCTCGGTCACCAGGTCGTCGCCCGGCAGCGACGGGAAGCGCACGGCGACCTCGTAGTCGGACGCCGAGGCGATCGTGCCGGTGGCGACGGCCGAGCCGTCCTGCTTGATGAAGCGGAACGAGCCGGCGACCACCGAGCCGGAGTCGATCTTCTGATCGAAGGTGTAGATCAGGACGTTCGCGTTGAGGTTCGTCTCGTCGACCCGCACGCCGGTCAGCTCGGGGGCGACCGAGCGGCCGCGGGTGCCCGACTGGCCCTTGGCGCCGGTGACCGAGGTCGAGTCGACCCGGTTCGGCTGGTTGCCGTTGAAGGCGCGGACGGCACCGGCGTTGACGACGCCGTAGGTCAGCTCGTCGAAGTCGGGGTCGGTGGAGGTCCACCGCAGCTCGACCGTGTTCGGCTTGCTGCCGACGACCGACGCGGCGTCGGCGTCGGCGATCCGGTCGTTCGAGGCGTAGCCGCCGAGGGTGAACTGCGTCGGGTCGATCGCGTTCGAGGCGAGCGGCTCGTCGAAGGTGAAGAACGCCACCTTGTCCGGACCGGAGGTCGCGAAGGTGACCGAGCGCAGGTCCGGCACGTGGTTGTAGTTGGCCGGGTTCGCCCCGCCGAGGGCAGCCGACGCGGGAGCGGCGGCGATCAGGGACGCGGCGAGCACGCCGCCGGCGATGGTGGCACGGCGCGAACCGCGCCGGGACTGATGCGTCATGAGGTCTCCTTCGAGGCCTGGTGTCGTTTCCGACCCGCTCACCGTGACCAGGGCGTCGTGCGGGCCGCACCCCACGACCGCCACGAGGGCAGCCGTACAGAGGCTGCAAGGAAAGACGACGTCCGGGGACCCCGCAAGCGGGAGCCACCCCAAGATCAGCCCTGAGGCGCACCCCCGGATTCCTCCCCCGCACGGGCGAGGGGGGCGCGCGACCGGGAGTCCTGAAGGAGGACGCGCCGCGGTCGTCGGGCGACCGCGGCGCGTCGGGTGCTGCCGATCGAGAGGGCGGCGCTACTTGCGCTTGGCCGCCTTCTTGATCGCGACCACGCGGACCTTGTGCTTGCTGAGCGCGTAGGCCCGCAGGATCCGGGCGTTGGCGCGCGCCTGCTTGGCGCTCTTGGTCGGCTTCAGGGCCTTGCGGATCTTCGCCGGCAGCACGACCTTGGAGGTCGGGCGGCGGAGCTTGAAGGCCGACTTCGGCGTGCCGACCGGGGCGATCGCCGCCGCCGACGCGGCCGCGGTCAGCGACTGCGCGACCGGCGCCGCGTTCGGACCGTCGAAGCCGAGGTTGGAGCCGAAGAGGCCGAACGGGCCGGACTGGCCGCCCGCGTTCCAGCCCTGGATCTCGAGCGCCGACGACGCCGCGACCTGGTTGGGCAGGAACTGCAGACGGATCGTCTGCGGACCGGGCGCCCCGTTGGAGCCCTCGCTGACCACCGAGGCGGCGGCCGGAGCGACCGTGTCGCCGTTGGCGTCGACCAGCGTGAAGCCGGCCGTGTTGACCGACGGGATCTGCAGCCGGGTGTCGAGCGTGACGTCGACCTGGCCGTTGCTCTTGTTGAACGTGGCCGAGGTGGCCTCCGGCGCGCTGGTCCAGCCGGTCGAGCTGGCCCCCGCGTTGCCGCCGATCGGCGCGGTGTCGCCGAAGATCGGCACGTTGTTGGCGTTCCGCAGGGCCCCGCCGAACAGGATCGCCTGGACGAAGTGCTCCTGCGCCAGGTTGGCCGCCGGGTTCGGGAAGTTCGCCGTCACCGACTTGCCGTCGGCGTTGACCACCGCCGAGGTCGCCTGGACCAGCTGCCCGGCCGCGGTCCGGGCGAGGATCGAGGGCGCGAGCGGCGTGTTGACCGGCTCGTCGAAGTGGAACGTGATCGAGGTCGATCCGCCACCGCTGCCGAGCTCGGCGGAGAGCAGGTCCGGCATCGCCGTCGCCTTGCTCTTCCCGGCGACCGCGAGCACGGTCGGCGTGGCCGCGTGGAGCAGGTCCGACGCGTAGTTCTTGGCGAACGTGTTGCTGTTGACGTCGACGAAGCCGTTGACCGCCTCGGTCACCAGGTCGTCGCCGGGCAGCGACGGGAAGCGGACGGCCACCTCGTAGTCGCTCTGGGCGGCGATCGAGGCGCCGGCGACGCTCTGGCCGTCCTGCTTGACGAAGCCATAGGCGGGCGCGGCGACCGGGCCCTTGATCTTCTGGTCGAAGGTGTAGATCAGGACGTTGGCGTTCAGGTTCGTCTCGTCGACCCGCACCCCGACCAGGTCCGGCGCGACCGAATGGCCACGGGTGCCCGACTGGCCCTTCGCGGCGGTCACCGAGGTCGAGTCGACGCGGTTCGGCTGGTTGCCGTTGAAGGCCCGCACGGCGCCCGCGTTGACGACGCCGTACGACGTCTCGTCGAAGTCCGGCGAGGTCGAGGTCCAGCGCAGCTCGACCGTGTTCGGCTTGGTGCCGACCACCGACGCCGCGTTGGCCGTCGGCAGCCGGTCCGACGACGCGTAGCCGCCGAGCGTGAACTGGCTCGGATCGATCGCGTTCGAGGCCAGCGGCTCGTCGAACGTGAACCAGGCGACCTTGTCCGGCCCCGAGGACCCGAAGGTCACCGAGCGCAGGTCCGGCACGTGGTTGTAGCTGGCGGGGTTCGCCCCGCCGAGCGCGGCCGAGGCCGGAGCGGCCGCGGCGAGCGTGGCGGCGAGCACGCCACCGGTGACCGCGGCGCGCCGGGCGCGCCGCGTCGTCTTCTGACCCATTCGTCGTCTCCCTCGAGACACCCGGCGCCGTCTTCAACGGATCGGGCGGGCCTGACCGGGCCCCGTCCCCATCCGCGAGCCCCGGCACCGGTGGACCCGCGGATCGCGCCTCCCGGCCGCGGACCCCCGCGGCCGGATCCCCGGCGCAGGGGAGACTGTCGCACGTCGCCCGTGCCGCCGTCGGAAATCGGCGCCCGATTCACCGCTTCGTCACCCGCTGCGACGCCGCCGCGTCGGTCCGGCTGTCGGCGCGACGACAGAGCGCGGCGGCCGCCGTCGGGACCGGGGGAACTGCGTCGCGGGCCGCAGGCGATGGAGTAGCCTGGCTCGGGTCCGTCCCGGTGGGGTGCCGGGATCTCCCAGGGTCAAGGAGCGGATCAGTGTCCGATCATCGTCGCCTCGCCGAGCGAGGCCGTTCGCGCCGTCTGGCGTCCATCACCGTGCTCGCCGCCGGCGGCACGCTCATGCTCGCCTCGGGGGCCGCCGCGGCCCCGCTCGGGCAACTCGACGGCGCGTTCGCCGTCGGCAGCCCGACCGGAGCCGGGATCGCCCGCTTCGACGACAACACGCGGATCGAGGCCGTGGCCGTCGGCGCCGACGGCAAGGCGGTCGTCGTCGGCAGCAGCGGCGCGCCCGGCAGCTCGCAGCTGTTCGTCGCCCGGCTCAACCGCGACGGCTCGCGCGACGGCTCGTTCGCGGCCGAGATCCCGGCACCGAACCAGGCCGTCGCCGACGCCACCTCGCTCGAGGGCACCGGCGTCGCGCTGTTCGCCAACGGCAAGGTCGTCGTCTCCGCCACCGCCCGCGCGAGCGGCCTGGCCGACGGGATGGTGGCGGTCAAGTTCAACGCCGACGGCAAGCGCGACGGCAGCTTCGACGGCGACGGCGTGCAAGCGGTCAAGGGC
Organism: Patulibacter defluvii; assembly: GCF_034096925.1. Taxonomy (NCBI): domain Bacteria; kingdom Bacillati; phylum Actinomycetota; class Thermoleophilia; order Solirubrobacterales; family Patulibacteraceae; genus Patulibacter; species Patulibacter defluvii. The sequence goes on along the minus strand of NZ_JAWZSQ010000012.1, from coordinate 10,652 downwards.
GGCTTCAACGGCCAGGGCGAGGCCAACGACGTGGCGGTCGCGCCCGGCGGCGGGATCGTCCTCGGTGGATCGTCGGTCAACGACCAGACCGATCCGAACCCGGCGGCGACCGTCGCCCGGCTGACGCCGGCCGGGGCGCCCGACGGCGGCCTCGGCGGCGGCGTGCGGGTGGCGGCGGGGCCGTCGCGGATCAACGCCCTGCGGGTCCAGGCCGACGGTCGGATCGTCGCCGTGGGCGCCCAGCAGGTCGGGCAGCCGACGCTCGGCCTGGCGCTGCGGGTGAACGCGGACGGCAGCCCCGACGGCAGCTTCCGCGGCTCGGGCTCGCTGCTGGAGCAGTACGCGATCAGCGCGTCCTATTCCTCGTTCGAGGACGTCGCGCTGCTGCCGGACGGCCGGATCGCGCTGGCCGGCGCGGCCCGCCAGGGCGGCAGCCCCGGCGCGCTCTCGCTGGCGGTGCGGCTGCAGGCCAACGGCGCCTACGACGCCTTCGGCAACGGCGGCAAGGCGTACCGGGCGGCGTCGGCGGGCGAGAACTTCCCGCCCAACGCGCCGGTGCCGGGCGGCTACGGGGTCGCGATCGACGGGGCGCACACGTACGTCGGGGGCAGCTTCGACGCGAACGCGATCTCGCGGCTCTCGATCGCCGCGCTCGACGGCAACGGCAACCCGGACGCCGCGTTCGCGGGCGGCGAGGTCCAGAACGGCGTGCCGGGGTCGAACTCGACCGCGCTGCGGGCGTCCGGGGTGGCGCTGAGCAGCGACGGGGTCTACCTGGCCGGAACGGCGACCAGCCCGTCGGGGACGACGACCTACGGCGTAGTGGCGCGCTACGGGGCGTACCCGTACACGGGGCCGAGCCTGCCGGACGAGCAGGGCAAGGAGATCCCGCCCGGGGACGGCGGCGAGACCAAGGTCGGGCCGCGGATCTCGGGCATGAAGCTGTCGACGCGGACGCTGAAGAAGAAGACGAAGGCCAAGCTGACCTTCAACCTGGCCGACGCGGGGACCGTCAAGTACTACGTCGAGAAGGCGACCGGCGGCCGCAAGCAGACCACCGGCAAGGGCAAGACGGCGAAGACCACCTGCGTCAAGGAGACGAAGAAGAACCGCAAGGCCAAGCGCTGCACCCGCTACGCCCCGCTGCCCGGCAGCAAGAGCGTCAAGGGCAAGAAGGGCAAGAACACCATCACGATCACCCGCACCGTGATCAAGAAGGCGCTCGCCCGCGGCGACTACCGGCTGCAGATCCAGGCCACGGACGCCCAGGGCCGCAAGGGCAACAAGCTGACCATGCAGTTCAAGGTCCGGCCCTGATGGTCCGTCGTCGCGCCCTCCTGACCGCCGCCCTGGCGCTCGCCGCCCTGCCGGCGACGGCGGGCGCGGCGACACCCGGGGCCCCGGCCCCGGGGACTCCGGGTGCGCTGGTGCCGAGCTTCGGCGCCGCCGCGCCCCCGCAGACCGCCGGGGTCGTCCTCGGCCCGGTCGACAGCGCCTACGCGGCGGTGGTGGCCCACGGCGACGGCTTCCTGGTGGCCGGCCAGGAGGGCCCGGCCAGCGGCCCGCGCCTGATCGTGGCGCGTTACCTCCGCGACGGTCGGCTCGATCCCGGATTCGGCGACGGCGGCATCGCCCGTGGCCCGGTCTCCTTCAGCGGCCCCGCGGCCGGGGCGACGAACTCCTCGGCCAGCGGCATCGCCCTCCAGCCCGACGGCCGGATCGTCGTCGGCGGCACCCTCCTCCAGGGCAGCAGCGCGGTCGGCCTGCTGGCCGAGCGCTTCACCGCCGACGGCCACCTCGACGGCAGCTACGGCAGCGGCGGCGTCGCGGTCGCCCAGCGCGCGGCGGCCAGCCGCGGAGCCGCGCTGGCCCTGACCTCGGACGGGCGAGCGGTGGTGGCGGGAACCACTCGCCTGGACGACGGCTCCGACGCGGCGACCGTCGCCCGCTGGGACGCGAGCGGCCAGCCCGACCCGAGCTTCGACGGGGACGGGGTCTGGCAGCGGCCGCGCAGCGCGGGAACGCAGGAATCCGTCGGCCGATCGGTGGCAGTCCAGGGCGACGGCCGGATCGTCCTCGGCGGGCGCGTCACCAACACCTTCGGGGCCCAACAGATGGCGATCGGCCGCATGGGGCCGGACGGGACGCTCGAAGTCCCTCTCGTGGGCCTCGGCGGGTCGTACTCGTCGGTCGAGGGCATCGCGCTGACGACGGCCAACGACGTGATCGGTGTCGGCAGCAACGCCGTGAGCAGCAGCGCCGACGCCTTCGCGCTACGACGGTCGTCGGGAGGTGGCCTCGATCCGACGTTCGGGTCGGGCGGCTTCGCCTGGAACCGCGCGGCGCCCCCCAGCGCCACGGTCCTCACGAGGCCCTATCCGGGAGCCACCGCGGTTTTGGTGACCCCGCGAACCGTCTACGTCGGCGGCACCGCGGAGGGTTCGCAGTACCGCATCATGGCGTTGACGGCCCTCGACGCCGTCACCGGAACGCCGATCTCGGGTTTCGGTGCCACGCTCGGCGTCGACTACCAGATGTTCCCGCAAGAACCGGGAACGACCTACGCTTTCGTGAACGGTATGGCCGAGCCGGCCACAACCGGTCCAGGCAGCAGCCTGCAGGCGCTCGCCCGCACCGCCGACGGGCGCTACCTGGTCGGCGCAGGGGTCGCTGGCAGCAACCTGGGCGGCGTGACGCCCTCCGCCACGCGCGGAGTCATCGCGCTCTTCACCGCGATCCCGGAGCCGGCTCCGGGTGGCGGCGGGCCGGACGGCGACGGAGGCACCGGCGGCGAACCGGCGAATGGCGGCGCCGGCGGAGGAGCGGGCTCCCCGGCGGCCCGGATCTTCGATGCGTCGCTGCGGCCGCGCACACTCACCAGCCGCACGCGCGCGCAGCTGCGTTTCAGGCTCGACGCGGCGGCGCGTTCGACCTTGACCGTCGAGCGGTTGTTGCCCGGTCGGCGTCAGCAGGTCGGGCGCCCTGCTCGCTCTGTCTGTCGCGCGCCGACGCCGCGCAATGCTCGGCGTCCCCGGTGCACCCGGGTGGTCGCGGTCGCCGGCAAGGTGTCGTTCAGCGGCGTCGCCGGGAACAACCGGCGAACCGTCACGCGCCGATTGCTCGGCAAGTCGCTGCGGCGCGGCCGTTACCGCTTGGTCGTCCGCGTGGCCGGCGGCACGGTCGCGCGGATCGGCTTCACCGTCCGATGACGGGCCGGCTCCGATCGCCCACCTGCCCGAGCGCGCCGCCACGGTAGGGTGCCCGCCGTGGCGACGACGTTCGGTCCGGAGCATCCCGAATGGAGCGCACGCTGGAGGACCGCGACCTCGCATGTGATCCCGTGGATCGCCGAGCACGTTCCGCTGGCCGACGCGACCGTCCTCGAGTACGGCTGTGGCCAAGGCGCTGTGAGCTGTGCGTTCGGACCCCACGTCGCCCGCCACATCGGCGTCGACATCGACGCCGATGCCGTGGAGCAGGCTCGCTTTCGGGTGGCGGAGCGCGGCCTCGACAACGTCGACCTGCGGGCCCTGCCGGTCGGCGGAATCGTCGACCAGGTCCGCGCTCTGGACCAGCGGATCGACGTGGTGCTGCTCTACGCCGTGGTCGAGCACCTGACGAGGGATGAGCGGCTCGCCGTGCTCGAGATGGCCCGCGACGTGGTGGCGGAGGACGGCCATGTCGTGATCGTCGAATGCCCGAACCGTCTGACACCGGTCGATCACCACAGCTCCCGGCTGCCGTTCGTCGACGGTCTGCCCGAGGACGTCCTCGCCCGCTACGCGGAACGCTCGCCACGGGCGTCCTTCGTCGAGGACATCGCTGCCGCGCGGGCGGCCGGGGGCGCTGCGGCCGAGCGCCTGGCCCTGGTCCGCGCCGGTCGTGGTGTGTCCTTCCACGAGTTCGAGCTGGTATTCGGCGACCTCGCGCAGCGAACCGTGGCGTCGAGCTACGCCGAATCGCTCTACGGCGTCCGACCGGTCCTCTGGGAGGAGCTCCAGCTGGCCGCGATGATGGACGGCTGGAGGCCCGACCTGCCTCCGGCCTGGTCACGCAGCTGGATCGACACGATCCTGAGCGCCCGTCCGCTTGACGACCCGCCGGCGCTGGTGCGCCCGTGGCGGATGCGGATCGACCCCGATGCAGCGGGCGCAGCGTGGGTCCGCGACGACGGACGGATCGTCCTCGGCCCGGGGATGCGACTGCCCGTGCGCCTACCCACTGCCACCGACGAACTGCACGTAGGCATGATCGCCAGCGAGGATCCGCGGCACGCTGTCCGAGTCCATGTCGGCGATCGGACGCTCAGCCCCCTCGGGCTCCGCAACCGTCTCGGTACGCCGCCGTGGCATGCCGTCGCCGCACTGCCTTGGGTGACCGATCACGTCGAGCTGTCGCTCGCCGGCGGCGGCGAGCTCACCTTCGTCGGCTATGCCGCTGCGCCTGGGGCCCCAACCGGCCTCGACGGCTGGGGCAGCTCACGCGTCTTCGGCTGGTGACCGTCGGCGCGCCACCAGCCGCTTCGCCAGCCGCAGCGGCGCCGTGGCCCGCCAGCTCGGGGACGCCATCAGCGCCTGCCACAGCGCGCGATGATGCTCGACCTCGCCCCGCAGTCCAGCGACCGTCGCTTCGAGCTCGGCCACGCGGGCGTTGGCGGCAACCAGCGCCGGGGGCGGAGGTCCGCCCGCGGAGAGGACGTCGCGGGCCAGCGCGAGCAGCTCCCCTCCGTGGTAGCGGTCGCGCTGGACCGGGTCGGGCTGGCCGTAAGCTCCCCGTCGGGCGTCGACGACGATGACGCCAAGGCCATACCACAGCTCACCAGGGAACCGCTCACGTCCCAGGTGTCCCGGCACCAGGTCCAGGTCGACGTGCGCAACCTTGGGCCACGCGCCGTAGGCGACGGCGTCAAGGCCCGCCCGAACGCGTTCGTTGCCGGTGTCGTGGGTGACGATGATCGTTCGCGAGATCGCCGGCGACGCGAGAAGGTCCTCGACGTCGCGGCGGACGCCCTCGGCCGAGTGGTCGCCGTCGACCAGCACGAAGTCGACGTTGCGACCCTCGGTGGCGAAGCCGGCCAGCACCTCGGGGAGCAGCTGATGCGAGTCGCCGGAGTGCAGGTGAACGTGGGGCGGCAACTCGAGCTGGGGCTGGACCAGATCGAAGGAGTGGACCTCCGCGCTGTGGGCGGCGATCCGACGCAGGCTGGCGCCTTCGGCGGTGCCGATCTCGACCGCCAACGACGGACTCAGCGCGGACAGCAGCCCCTCGATCGCCAGGCGCTCGCCGTAGCTCATCTGCCAGACCTGATCGGCCAGCAGAGCAAAGGCATCGTCTCGTGAGTCGGCGGCCGAGCCGTTCATGGGCCGCGTCATCGGTCGAACCTGTGGCCGGCCAGGCGAGCGGCAACCCGCGTCAGGCGACTGTGCCGGACGACGATCCAGGCGCGTCGATGCTCGTCCCGCTCACGGATCGCGCTCGCGAGCTGGGCCTCGAGATCGGCGATCCGGGTCACATCGGACGGGTCGCGGTCTCGCTGTTCCGTGTCGCCGGCGTCCCGAGCGACCCGCCCCAGCCGTTCGCGGCCCAACCGCATGTTCGTGGCCCAGAGTTCGCGGTTCGCCTGCTCCAGGTGGCGCATGTAACGGTGGTTGACCGGCGAGACTGTCAGCTGCAGGTTCGCGTCCTCGACCGGCAGCAGGCGACGCTGGTCGATCCCGGCCACGACCAGGAACGAGTTCGCCCAGTCCAGGTCGTGCTCTCCGCCGAGCCGCACCCGCGCGTCGACGTCGTCAGTCTCGGCCGTCCGGATCAACGAGCCCTCGGCGTGGGTCTGGTACGCGATCCACGCGCCGGGAATCCGCACCGCCAATGCCTCCGCCGACGGCAGATCGAAGTCCGTCAGGTGGAAGTCGTTCTCCTCGCCGAGCGTCGCGCTGTTCGGCACCGACGTCACGATCGCCGTTCCCGATGACGCGAGCCGCGCCAGCTCGTCGACCACCCGGTCGAGCTCGGGCAGGTGCTCGAGCCCCTCGAAGCACACCACCACGTCGACCTCACCCGAGACGAGACTCCGGAGGTACCCCAGCGCATCCGCCGTCACGAACGTCACGTTGTCGAGACCAGCCCGCTCGCAGCTCGCGCGACCCGCGTCGGTGGCGGCCGCCGCACGATCGACGCCGACGACGGAGAGCGCCCCCTCCGCCAGCATCGCGGTCCCGTAGCCGACCCCGCAGCAGAGATCGACAACGCGCTGACCGACGACCGCGCGAGCCGCCACCTCGTAGCGGTGGCGGTGCTCGGCCGCGATCAGCGTATTGGCGCTGACGGCCTCGAGGCTCAGGCGCTCGTCGACGTCCACGTCATCTCCTCCTTCAGGATCACAGCGTCCTTCTCCGCGAGCAGCCGCTGTGCGTCTCGCTCGTCGATCGTGTGCAGCATCGAGTCCTGCCGCACCCGATAGCGCCACAGACGCTCGGGGATCACTCGACCGTGGAGCCCGCTCCGGTGCAGGAGCCGGTACAACGCCCAATCCTCGTAAGCCGTCATCTCCGGCGGATAGCGATGACGGTCGAACACCGAGCGCCGCAGCACGGCGGTGCCGTCGCCCGCGACGTTCCGTTCCTCGACCAGCGGGCACCAGTTGCCGAGCGGGTGATAGCCGATGTCAGGCGCCGGCATCGGCGTGCCGTTCTGATCGACGTAGCGGTTCCACGACGTCACGTACGCCGTCTGCGGATCGTGCTCGAGCACCGCGACGCAGCGCTCCACGAACTCTGGTTCGAGCACGTTGTCAGCGTCCAACGGCAGCACGTAACGTCCCCGCGACTGGCCGATCCCGAAGTTCCGGGCCGAGGCCAGCCCGCCGTTGGGTCGGGAGAGAACGGCGACCGGCCAGCGGCTCGCGATCTCGGCGAGGGCCCGATCCTGCGGGCTGAACGAGCCGTCGTTGACGACGATCACCTCGATCCGTTGGTAGCGCTGCGCAAAGGCCGACGCGACCGCGTCCTCCAGGAACCGGTGCATCCGGTAGTAGGGGATGACGACCGAGACCAACGGATCGACGGCACCGGCGGGCCGCGGACGGCGGCCCGGCACTTCCCGCGGGCGGTCGTGCAGCAGGTGGGAGTAGGACGACCGGATTCCGTCGGCGTCCACCAGGCCCGCCACGTGCTTGCGCAAGACGCTGCTGCCCCGCAAGGACCGGACCCGCGCCGGATCTTGGATCAACGGGCTCAGCGTCGTCATCAGGGACTCGGCGTCGGTGCCGCCGGTGGTCCACCCGGAGACCCCTTCCTGGACCATCTCGGTGAGGCCTCCGACCGGCGTCCCGATCAGCGGGATCCCGGCCAGCATCGCTTCCAATCCGACGTAGGGCCAGCACTCCCAGCGCGAGGGGAGCACCACGGCGTCGTGATCGGCGATCAGTTGCGGAAGCTGCTCCCGGGGGACAGCGTCGACGAACCGCACCCGCTCGTCGCCCGCGATCGCGCGCTCCAGCGCCGCTCGCATCGACTCGCCCCGGGGCGCCGTCGGGCTGTCTCCGCCGACCAGCGACAGCGTCCAGGCGCCACCGACCGCAGTCATCGCCTCGATCAGCTCGTTCAGGCCCTTGCGCCGCTCGAGCCGCCCGATGTAGAGCAGGCGCAGCGGCCCGTCCGGCGCCGGTCCGGGCTCGGCGCCAACGGTCGTGAGCGGGTGGCGGACGCGAACCGCCGGCGCCAGGCCGGGCCCGTACCAACGACGGTAGGTGTCGAGCACGTCACCACCGCCGTGGAGAAGGACGTCAGCCTGCTCCAGGGTTCGCCGCTCGAGCTCGCGGTTCACGCGAGTGTCGAAGCGACGCTCGCGATGCTCGTTGAGCGCGTGACAGATGTCGAGGCTGGTGTGGAGGCGAACGGCGATCAGGGTCTCGGCCAGCAGCGGATCGCCGGCACGGCGTGCCTCGGCAGTGACGAAGCCCTCGCCGAGGTAGTCGCAGAACTCGATCAGGTCGGGGCCTTCGAACGGAAACAGCTCGCGGATCCGTTCGAGGACGCGAGCCCCGTACAGCTGCATGTGAGCGAAGTAGCCCTGTTCCTCGGCCGGCTCGGGCACCGCGACCCACGCGATCCGAGCCCCGCCCAGCTCAGCACGAGGGTCGTTGGTCGCCCGTGCCCGATCGTAGTCGCTCCGCAACCAGTCGGCGACGACCAGCGTGACGTCCGCGATCGGCGCCAGCGCAACAGCTGTCTCGGCGACGTAGGCCCCGATCCCGCTCCAACCGAAGGGACCGGCGAAGGGGAACAGCTCGCGGGTCGCGAGGACGATCTGCGGACGCCCGCCAGGCCCCCGCTGCGACCGCGCGGAAACCGCCGACGACACCTCACCGCGCCCCGGTGCTCCGTTGTTGCTGTTGTTGACGCGTGCTGCGTCGATGACCGACCCCTTGACCGTTCGTGCGCCGCAGACGCCGGGACGTCATGTCTCCGAGGACTGCCGACGACCCGCGAGGACCCTTCGAACCTCGCGGAGTCTAGGGCACGCCGGGGCACCATGCCAGCGGTCGGCGCCCGGCCTCCGCGTGGAAACTAGAGTCCCGCAGGTGTCCCGCCCCCACGTCGTCCTCGCCTCTCAGGAAGTCTGGCCGTTCGTCGGCGGCGGAGGGCTCGGTCGCTACGTGCGCGACGCAGCGAACCTGCTCGCGCGGGACATGGACGTCACGGTGCTCCTGCCGGAGCGTTTCCGTGCCCATCACCGACAGCTGGCCGACAGCGGCGAGCTGCCGTTCGACCCGCATGTGCAGTTCGCCTGGGCGCCTGACGTCGTCGGCGGCGATCTGTCGCCCTTCGCCAGCCGGGCGCACGCGGTCGCCGACTCGTTGTGGCAGGCGCTCCGCAGCATCCACGAACGACGCCCGGTCGACCTGATCGAGTTGGCCGACTACGGTGGCGACGCGGCCGTGGTCGTCGACGCGGTGAGAGCCGGCAGCGCCGGCGATCCGGCCCCACGCGTCTGCGTTCGCCTGCATACGACCTGGGAGCTCACCGCCGTCCTCAACGGTGTCGCGCACCACGACGACGTCGGCCGCTACACGATGGCGCTCGAACGTCACGCCCTGCGGTTCGCAGACGCACTGCTGACACCGAGCGCGAAGACCTTCGAGACCTACGAGCGCTTCTACGGCCGCGACGGGCTGGCGGCCAGCCGAATCGTCCCGATGCCGCTCGCGAGCAGCGAAGTCGACGCGGTTCCCAGTGACCCTCCGCCCGCGGGCAACGGCCTGCGGCTGTTGTTCGTCGGTCGGCTCGAGGAACGCAAGGGCGTACGCGCCCTGGTGGCTGCCTTGCGGGAGGTCGACGACCCGCGGCTACGACTGACCGTCGTCGGCCGGGACACGCCGACCGCGCCCGGCGGCGGTTCGATGCGGGCGGAGCTCGACCGCCTGAGCGACGGCGACCCCCGAATCGCGATCCGGGACGAGGTCCCGCACGACGCGCTGTCCTCGGTCTACGCCGCGCACCACCTCGTCGTCCTCCCCTCTCGGTTCGAGAGCTACGGGTACGTGGCCCGCGAAGCGCTCCAGCAGAACCGTCCGCTGCTCGTCACGCCCGTCGGTGGCCTGGAGGACGCGGTGGCTCAGGGATCCGGATGGGTCGCCGAGGGGACGGACCACCACGCCCTCGCCGCCGCGATCGAGGCGCTCGCCGCGGACCCCGGCGCCGTCGACCGGATGATCGCGTCACGGGCCCCCCAGTCGGCGGCGCTGCCCGATCCGGGGGCCTTCACCGCCGCGTACCGACGGCTCCTGGACGAGGTTGCCGCGGTCGCCGTCGCCGAACCGAAGGCCGCGGACGAGCTGACCGCGGTCGTCGTCGCCAACGACAGCACGCCGCTCACGCCCACGCTCGACGCCATCGCGGCGATCCCGGGGACGCCGGTCGAGACCATCGTGGTCGCCGACGACCCGCGACGCGTCGCCCTTGACGCCCTGGACCGGATCGATGCCCTGCAGCTCCTGCCCGCGGCGACCGACGACGATGGTGCGTTTCGGACCGGCATCGCCGCTCGCCGACGCGACGGCGCCGTGCTCCTGCTCCGCGCCGGCGACCGGTTCGAGCCGTCGTTCGTTCCGCGCGGGCTCGGGCTGCTCGCTCGTGATGGCGGCCCGGCCTACGTCACCGCCCGCGGCACCGGCCGTGCTCCCAGCGCGGTGCCGATCGCCAACGACGCCACCGAGTTGCTGCCCGAACGCGACCTCGGCGGAACCGTGCTGCTGGTGGCGCCGGACGCCGTCGACACGCTCACCGCTCAGGCCAGGGGAGCGGCCTTCTCCGCACTCGCCTCGGGCCGGCGCTTCGGCCTCGCGATTCCGGAGACGCTGCTCGGCCGGCCGCGCACGCGGCCGGGGGCGAACCGGCCCGCCGGCGACGCGCTGGCCGAGATCGAGCGCGACCGAATGCAGTGGATCTGATCGGTCACGGCTTCACGCCGTAGACGTGCTGCCGTCCGTCGGGCGTGCGGAAGGCGCTCAGGCGGCCGGCCGCGAGCCGCACCGGCCCGAGCCCGTACGACCCCCAAGGGGTGTTGTTCGCGACATCGGTCAACGTCTCGAACAACCACCCCTCACGCGTCACGCCATAGACCCGCAGATACGGATCCGAACCCGCCGGCGC